>JAHCJT010000208.1 GCA_026126245.1 Alphaproteobacteria bacterium | reverse complement strand
CCAGATCACCGTTCTCGGCCACTTCCATGGCGCCGAGGATCGACAGGTCGATATGGCCGCCGCGGATCATGGCGAAGGAATCGGCCGAGGAGAAATACGACGTCCCCTTGACCTCGGTCACGGTCTGCTTGCCGGCATTGATGATGTCGGGGTCAACCTCGTTCTCCAGCGGGAACGGGCCAACACCCAGCATGCCGTTCTCGCTCTGCAGCGTGACGTCCATTTCCTCGGGCACGTAGTTCGAGACCAGCGTCGGGATGCCGATGCCGAGATTGACGTAGTAGCCGTCTTTCAGCTCGCGTGCCGCGCGAGCGGCGATCTGGTCGCGGGTCCAGGCCATATGTGCCTCCTCAAGCGTCGCTTATCGAGCCGGTGTCATTGGTCGGCGACCATCGGCGATCCCCGCAGCGCGCGAGATGCCGGTGGTCGGGTACGATGCAAAAGAGCGCATCACGCCGCCTTGCGCACGGTGCGCTGCTCGATCTTCTTTTCGTAGGGCGCACCGCAGATCAGGCGCTTCACGAAAATGCCGGGCGTATGGACGTGATCGGGATCGAGCGCGCCGGCCGGCACGATCTCCTCGACCTCGGCGATGGTGAAGCGCGAGGCGGTCGCCATCATGGGGTTAAAGTTGCGCGCCGCCTTGCGGTAGACGAGGTTGCCGACGGTGTCGGCCTTCCATGCCTTGACCAGCGAGACGTCGGCGAACAGCCCGCTCTCCATCACGTACTTGCGGCCGTTGAATTCGCGCACTTCCTTGCCGTCGGCGATGATGGTGCCGACGCCGGTCGGCGTGAAGAAGGCCGGGATACCGGCACCGCCGGCGCGAATGCGCTCCGACATCGTGCCCTGCGGGTTGAACTCCAGCTCCAGCTCGCCGGCAAGGTATTGCTGGGCGAAGATCTTGTTCTCGCCGACGTAGGACGAAATCATCTTCTTGATCTGCCGCGTCTCGAGCAGCAGGCCCAGACCGGCGCCGTCGACGCCGGCATTGTTGCTGACGCAGGTCAGGTCTTTCGCGCCGGAATCGCGCAACGCCAGGATCAGCTTCTCGGGGATACCGCACAGGCCGAACCCGCCGCACATGATCATCATGCCGTCGCGGACCACGCCATCCAGTGCCGAATTGGCATCCTTGAAGACCTTGTTGGCCATGTCGGAACCGCCCTCCGCCCCAATGCTGCGCTGCATCATAACTTGTAGGGCGGCGGACAAAGCGGAGTCAATGCGAGCCGCACGGCGGCCCCCGCCTGTCGCGGCGGCATGGACGCCACAGGCATCAGCCGCCATCATCCGCCGGCATCTGGGACGGCAATGAGGGGTGGATCGATGCCGGGGGCGCTGGACGGACTGAAAATCGTCGACATGACCGTCGTCGCGCTGGGGCCCTACGCCACCCTGCTGCTGGCCGAACAGGGCGCCGAGGTCATCAAGGTCGAACCGCCCGAGGGCGACACGACGCGCCACCAGGGCCCATCCAAGGTCAACAAGGGCATGGGCGCGCACCACATGTTCGTGAACCGCAACAAGCGCTCTCTGTGCCTGGATCTCAAGCAGCCGGCGGCGCTGTCGGCGCTGCTCAAGGTCGTCGCGGACGCCGACGCGCTGATCTACTCCATCCGGCCGCAAGCGATGGAACGGCTGGGCCTGGGCTATGACGCGGTGCGCCAGGTCAGCCCCTCGATCTGCTACATCGGCGCCGGCGGCTATACCTCGGACGGCCCCTACGGCCACCTGCCGGCATACGACGACGCCATCCAGGCCCTGTCCGGCGTGGCGGCGCTGATGGGTGGCGACGGGCCGCCGCGCTATGCGCCGACCGTTTTGGCCGACAAGACGGTCGGGCTGACTCTGGCCTACGCGGCGATGTGCGCGCTGATGCACAAGGTCCGCACCGGCGAGGGCCAGAAAGTCGAAGTGCCGATGTTCGAGACCATGGTGACCTGGCTGTCGCTGGAACACCTGTGGGAGCGCACCTTCCGCGACGACGGCCCGCTGGGCTACCCGCGTACGCTGGCGCCCAGCCGCAAACCCTACCAGGCCAAGGACGGCTGGCTGGCGATCCTGCCCTACACCGACCGGCACTGGCGCAGGTTCTTCGAGATCGCCGGCCGGCCGCAGGTCATGCAGGATCCGCGGTTTGCGACCATGAACACGCGCAGCCGGCACGTCGAGGAGCTGTACGGCATGATTGCCGCGCTGGCGCCGCAGAAGACCGTGGCCGACTGGGTGACGGCGCTGCAGGCAGCCGAAGTACCGTGTATGCCGGTGAAGTCGCTTGCGGAACTGTTCGACGATCCGCATCTGAAGTGGCGCGGCCTGTTCCAGACGTCCGAGCATCACAGCGAGGGCGCGATCACGATGCCGGTACCGCCGATCCGCTTCAGTGCCACGCCCTCGACGCACCATCGCGGCGCGCCATTGCTGGGCGAGGACTCGGTGGCGGTGCTGCGCGCCGCCGGCGTGCCGGAGGCCGACATCGCCGCCCTGCGGCGGAGCGGCGCCCTGGTCGACCCGTCGGCGCCTGCGTAGCAGCTTGCCCTCCACCCTTCGCGGGCGGAGAGGTGTATGATCCATGTTCATGGACAACGCTGAACTCGCCGCTGCGACACCCACGGTGTCCCTCGGCGACATCGAAGCGGCCGGATCGCTGCTGCAGGGGCACATCGCGTGTACGCCGATGCTGCGCTCGCGGACCCTGTCGGCCGAGCTGGGCTGCACCATCTGGGTGAAGTTCGAGAACCTGCAGTTCACCGCCTCGTTCAAGGAGCGCGGCGCACTGGTCAAGCTGTCGAGCCTCTCGCCGCAAGAGCGCCAGCGCGGCGTCATCGCCATGTCGGCCGGCAACCATGCCCAGGCGGTGGCGTACCACGCGGCCAGTCTGGGCATCCCCGCCACTATCGTGATGCCATCCTTCACGCCCTACACCAAGGTCAAGCACACCCAGGGCCATGGCGCGCGCGTCGTGCTGCACGGCGACACGTTGAGCGAGGCCGCGGCCGAGGCACGGCGGCTCGCCGAAGCCGAACGGTTGGTATTCGTGCACCCCTACGACGATCCGGCCATCGTCGCCGGCCAGGGCACCGTGGCGCTGGAGATGCTGCGCGACGTTCCCGACCTCGACACGCTGGTGGTGCCGGTGGGCGGCGGCGGCCTGATCGCGGGTTGCGCCGTGGCCGCAAAGGCGCTCAGGCCGCAGATCCGCGTCGTCGGCGTCGAGACGGCGGGCTATCCGGCGCTGTTCCAGCACCTGCACGGCCAACCGGTGACCGTCGGCGGCGAGACCATCGCCGAGGGCATCGCGGTGCGCGACACCGGCGCCCTGCCGCTGGCGCTCTGCCGGCGGCTGGTCGACGAGGTAATGCTGGTCGACGAGGAGAGCATCGAGCGCGCCATCGTCATGCTAATCGAGATCGAGAAGACCGTGACCGAGGGTGCCGGCGCTGCCGGGCTGGCGGCGGTGCTGGCCAACCGAGAGGCCTTCGCCGGCCGCACCGTCGGCCTGGTGCTGACCGGCGGCAACATCGACACCCGACTGTTGGCCTCGATCCTGATGCGCGGTCTGGTGCGCGACGGTCGCATCGCGCGGCTGCGGATCAAGATCAACGATCGGCCCGGCGAACTGGCGCGCGTCACGCGCGTCATTGGCGACGTCGGCGCCAACATTCTGGAGGTGACGCACCAGCGCCTGTTCGGCGGCGTCGCCGCCAAGTCGGCGACCCTGGAGGTCACCATCGAAACCCGTGACGCCGCCCAGGTGCGCGACCTGATCACGGCGCTGGAAGGCGCGCGCTACAAGGTCAAGCTGCTGGAAGGCACGGCGGAGGGGTAGTCTCGCGGGCCGCCGCTTGCGACCATCGATCCGGCCAGCCTGTGGAGCCTGACGCCATGCGGACGTTTCCACCGTATCCCATCACCATCAACGGTTCCTATCTCGGCGAAGCGCTGCGCCAGAAGATCGAATCGGCGCGCAATGCCGGCCGGTTCCAGGAAGCACGCGATCTCATCGGCGAGATGACGAAGCGCGCCTACCAGGAGGACAAGAGCCCGAACTCCCAGTGGTATGAAAAGCGCGTCAGTGCATTGCTGGCCTACATCCGCCACACCGAGACCGGCAGGGCGCTGCTGGGATGCCTGGCACGGGATTTCCCTGTCTGGGTCATCCCCATGGACAGCCAGGCGGCGCACAACCACTCGCCGCCGGGCTTCGGCTTCGCCGACACCAATCTCAGAAGCGACGGGCTGGCGGGCGTGCGCATCAAGTTCTCGCCCGAGACATGGACGTACCAGGCGTACGGCCAGCTGCCCAGTTCGCGGCCCGACGAGGTGCTGTTCCACGAACTGGTCCATGCCTACCGGTTCGGAAAAAAGGAACGTCCCGTGCTCGACGCCAGCGCCAACCCGGAAGAGTTCCTCGCCATGCAGATGACCAATGTCTACGTGTCGGAGAAGGGCGGCCACGTCTTTATGATCGACTACGATACCGGCCAGCTCGGCGACCAGGCCGCCGCCGAAGCCACGCTGCAATCGTTTCAGCCATTCCTGAATGTGCTGTCGACGATTGCCAACGATCCGTTGACCACAGCCGTGGCGAAAATCAAGACCAGCTACAATCCGTTCCGCGATCTGGGTCGCCTGACGCAGCCCTGAGCGGCGCAACCGGCACCACGCGCGGAGCCGCCCCGTATGCGCCGGCCCGGCCTCACCACAGCGCCGGCTTGGTGACCATCAGCCAGTAGATGACGACCAGCGCGATGAAGGCCGGCCAGCCCAGCACAAACCACCGGCGCATGATGCGTTGGTAGTCGGCCGACAGCGGCACGGCACGCGCCGCCGCGTCTGTCGCCAAGTCCCGCGCCCGGATCTGCAGCACCACGACCGGCAGCCAGCAGCCTAGCGCCAGCAGATAGAGGGCATAGGCGGCAACCAGCCACGACTCAAGCGGATCGAAGCCGGCGAGCATCACCATGGCAAGACCGGTCACCGGCTGCACGATTCCGGCCGGCAGCGTGAACAGCCAGTCAGCCAGCACGACGTTGCCCGCGACGACGGCAATGGCGCGCGGCTCGCCGCGCCGGTGCGCCATCCACATCTGGAACGCCGTGCCGATGCCGGTGCCGAACAGCACCGTGCTGCTGAGGATGTGGACCCATTCGAGCAACTGGTAGGGATCGATCATCGCTCGCGCTCCAGCACCGCCCAGACGGGAATGAGAGCCAGGATCGGCAGGTTCTTCAGCAGCGGACCGAACGGGTGCAGCCACAGCGCCGGGGCCAGCAGCGACAGAACCAGGGTGTAGCCGAGCACGATACCGCCTTGCAGCCACGCCAGCAGCGATGGCCGCCAGCCGGCCAGGACCGCCACGCCCACCAGTACGTCGAGCCCGCAAAAGGCCTTGGCGATCAGCGCAGGCGGCAGCCCCAGCGCGGCGAGCACGCCGGCCAGATCGCGCCAAGCGTCGGGCGGCGCGAACCAGCCGAGGATGCCCGACAGGAGCCACAGCAAAGCCAGCGCGCCACGCACGGCCGGCCGCAACAGGTACATCCGCGCGTGCCACAAATCCTGCGTGCCGGCAGGCTGTTGCGCCAATGCCGCGTCCATGCTGCGCGGCTGAAAGCCGACCGCTGCCGCGAACTGTCCGTCCGGTTCGTCACCGGCGTTGCCGGCCAGCACTTGCGCCAGCGCCGCACTGCCCATCGGGCCACCGCCGAAGACGTCCGCGACGCGCGCGACCGCTCGCATCGCCGGCAACGGGATGCCGACAAACCGCGCCGGCGGCAGGCCCAGCCAGCCGCGCAGCTTCGCGATCACCTCACGCATCGAGAGACGCTGCGGTCCGACCGGCTGCAGCGTCCGCCTCGCCGGCGCGTCGGCTTGCAAGACGCGCGCGACGGTCTCGACCAGGTCATCGACATGGATCGGCCGGAACGGCGCCGAGCCGTCGCCCACCAGCGGAACGGCCAGCGGCGCTGCCGCCAGTGCGCGCAGTATCGACGAGCCGCCATAGCTGGTCGGACCGTAGACCAGCGACGGCATCAGCACGGTCCAGTCGAGCGGCAGGCCGCGCAGATGCTCGTCCGCGCGGCCCTTGGTCCGCGCGTAGGCCGTGTCGATCGTGCCGCCGGCACTGATGGCCGAGATCTGCACCACCCTGCGCACACCGGCCCCGGCACAGGCGTCGAACAGCGCCGCCGGCCCGTCGCCATGAATGCGTGCCATGTCCTGTCCGCGGCCGCCGTGCAGGACGCCGGCGCAGTTGACCACGGCGTCGATGCCAGCCAGTCGCGCCGTCCAGTCTTCGGGCCGGATGTCGCGATTGAGATCGCAGGCGATCGCGGTCACATCGGGAAAGCGCCGTCGCAGCGCTGCCGGTTGCCGCACGGCCGCCACGACGTCGTGCCCGCGGGCGCGCAGGCCCGCCAACAGGTGACTGCCGATGAAGCCGTTGGCGCCGGTCAGCAGAATGCGCATGGTCCGTGCCGACATCATAGCAGCGGCCGACGGGAACCGCCGCAAGCGTGACGGGGCTGATGTGCCCCGTCACACGGCCCAGCGGCATCCGCCGCACGAAATGCCCCGCCCACAGGCTGCGGCGTCCGGTATCTGGCCTGTGCGCCGCCGGCCCGCTATAGAGCCGCCGCCCCCTCCCGCGCCGCGCAGGAAGCCGCCATGTCCGCCCCCGCCCAGTATGTGCCGTCGCCCACCCCCGATCTGGCCAAGATCGGCCGGGCGCTGATTTCCGTGTCCGAAAAGGCCGGGCTGGTCGAATTCGGCCGGTTCCTGGCCGGTCGCGGGGTCGAGATCCTGTCGACCGGCGGTTCGGCCAAGACGCTGCGCGAGGCCGGCGTGAAGGTGACGGAAGTCTCCGACCACACCGGCTTCCCGGAGATCATGGACGGCCGGGTCAAGACGCTGCAGCCGGCCATCCACGGCGGCATCCTGGCCCGCCGCACCGACAAGACCCACGCCGCCGAGATGGCGGCGCACAAGATCACGCCCATCGACCTGGTGGTGGTCAACCTCTATCCCTTCGAGGCCACGGTGGCGCGCGGCGCCGACTTCGCCACCTGCGTCGAGAACATCGACATCGGCGGCCCGGCCCTGATCCGCGCCGCGGCCAAGAACCATGACTTCGTCACCGTGGTCGTGGATCCGGCCGACTACGCCGCCGTGCAGGCCGAGATGTCGGCGCACAACGGCGCCACCTCCCTGGCGCTGCGCCGCAAGCTGGCCGGCGCGGCGTTCGCGCGCACCGGCAGCTACGATGCCGCGATCGCGCAGTGGTTCGGCCGGCAGCTTGACGAGCCCTTCCCGAAACGGCTCGCCATCGGCGGCACCTTGGTGCAGACCTTGCGCTACGGCGAGAACCCGCACCAGCGGGCCGCGTTCTACAGCGACGGCAGCAACCGGCCGGGCATCGCCACGGCGCGCATCGTGCAGGGCCGCGAGCTCAGCTACAACAACCTCAGCGACACCGAGGCGGCCTACGAGGCCGTGGCCGAGTTCGACCAGCCGGCCGTCGTGATCGTCAAGCACGCCAATCCGTGTGGCGTGGCGACGGGCCCCGACCTGAAGACGGCCTGGCACCGTGCCTTCGCCTGCGATCCGGTGTCGCCCTATGGCGGCATCGTGGCGGTGAACCGGCCGCTCGACGCGGCGCTCACCGAGGCGCTGGCCGGCATCTTCCTCGAGGTGATCATCGCGCCGGAGGCAACGCCGGAGGCATTGGAGATGATCGGCAAACGCCGCAACCTGCGCCTGCTGCTGGCCGGCGGCCTGCCCGATCCCGATGCGCCGCGCATGACCTTCAAGAGCGTCGCCGGCGGCATCCTGCTGCAGAGCGCCGACAACGGCCGCGTCGCGCGCGAGGCGCTGAAGGTGGTCACCAAGCGCGCGCCAACCGAACGCGAGCTGGACGATTTGCTGTTCGCCTTCCGCGTCTGCAAGCACGTGAAGAGCAATGCCATCGTCTACGCCAAGGACGGTGCCACGGTCGGCATCGGCGCCGGCCAGATGAGCCGGGTCGATTCAAGCCGCATCGCGGCCTGGAAGGCCGAGGAGGCCGGCAAGGCGGCCGGCCTGGGCGAGAGCATGGCCAAGGGCTGCGTCGGCGCCTCGGATGCGTTCTTCCCCTTCGCCGACGGGCTGCTGGCCATCGCCGATGCCGGCGCCACCGCCGTCATCCAGCCGGGCGGCTCGATGCGTGATGCCGAGGTGATTGCCGCCGCCGACGAGCGTGGCCTGGCAATGGTGTTCACCGGCATGCGGCATTTCCGGCACTGACGC
>JAHCJT010000207.1 GCA_026126245.1 Alphaproteobacteria bacterium | reverse complement strand
TCACCACCGATTTCCGGCCGCTGGGCTTCAACGGCACCGACGAGGATTTCTGCCGCCACATCACCGTCGAGGCCGGCGTCACCGCGGTGCCGATCAGCGCCTTCTATCAGGGCGAGGGTGCGCCACGCCATTTCGCGCGTTTCTGCTTCTGCAAGCACGACGCCACGCTCGATGCGGCGCTCGAGCGGCTGGCCCGTCACTTCCGCCGCTGAGCGTTTCGCGCGACAACTTACCGCCCCTAAAAGAGCGTGAATCACGCCGTCCGGCGCAGGATCTGGCGGGCGGCACGCAGGCCGCTCTGCACGGCACCGTTCATGAAGCCGTTGTAGTCGGTGCTGGTGTGCTCGCCGGCAAACAGCAATCGGCCCCCCAGTTCGGCCTGCCCTTCGATGCCGAAAAAGGCCGTGTACTGGCCGGGCCGCGGCGACGAGTACGAACCCAAGGCAAAGCGATACTTGCTCCAGTTCATGAAGCTCTGGATGCCGGTGAAGGCCCGGCCCATGCGCGGATCGAGGGTCGACAGGAAGCGGACCGGCGCGCGCTGCGCGGCGGCGGAAAACGCGGCGCCGGCCGTGCCGCCCAGGAAGTTCGTCAGCACGCCGTGCGTGCCTTTCTGGTCGCGGCTGGTCTCCCAGAAGCTCTGCGCCCCAGCGTCGGTCGTCAGGAAGCCGGCGTAAGCAGGCACGCGGTTGCTGGCGGTGCGCCAGATGCGCGACGCGAAGTCGGACATCAGCTTGGTGTTGGTGCCGTAGCCATACTCGGCGATGCTGCGCTGCTTCAGCGGATGCAGCGGCAGCGTCGCGATGCCGTCGATGCCGCGCAGGACGGTGAACGGCAGGGTCAGCAGCACGCGGGATGCCGTCACCGCCACAGTCTGGCCGCCGTGATCGAAGCTCAGCGTCAGTCGCCGTCCATCGTCGCGGATCGCGAGAAGCTCGTGGCGCAGGCGCAGGACGGCGTCGGCCGAGCCGCCCGCCCGGCGCACCACGGCGTCGCGCAGGGCGTTGATCATCGACGAACTGCCGCCGGCGATGCGCCACGCCTCGTCGCTCTCGCCGTAGAGGCCGACGACCGCCGGATCCATCAGCAGGATCAGGTTGAGGGCCGACTGCGCGTCGGCTTCGCTGCCCATCTCGCCGACATAGGCGATCCGCACCATGTCACGCACCCAGGGTTCGACGTCGGTCTGGCGGTCGAGGAACGCCGCCAGGGTCATGCGGTCGTAGGCGGCGGCGTTCATCGGCGTGGCGTAGCTGACAGACACGCTGCCGCCGCCGGCGATCTCGCGGCGGGCGCGCGCCACGGCCTGCAGCAGGGGCTTCAGGCCGTGCTCGAAATCGCGGCCGGTGTACAACTGGCCGCGGTAGTGGAACAGCTCGCCGGCCACGTCGGCCGGCGGGTCGGCAAACTTGTCCACTCCGACGCCGAGCTCGGCGCACAGCCGGCGCAGATCGGCGTGAGCGGTGTCGACCAACTCGGCGCCGAGCTCGACGAACTGCCCGTCGGCGTTGAAGCCGTTGAACGTCCAGATGCGGCCGCCGACCCGTCCGGCGGCTTCGTAGATCACGACTGGCACGCCGGCCTTGCCCAGCGCGTAGGCGGCCGTCAGGCCGGCTGCGCCAGCGCCGACGATCACGACCGGCTCGCCGTCGGGTGGGCCGCCGGTCGGCAGGCCGCTGCAGGCACCGAGCGAGCCGGCCGCCAACCCCATCGCGGCGTGCGTCGAGCCGGCGAGAAACGCGCGGCGCGTGACGCCACGTTCCGTCCGGGCGGCAGCGCGGCCCCAATGGCGGCGCAGGGCGCGAAAGAGGGGGGTATGGGCCATGATCACACCTCCACAAACCACTATACATTGTTGCGGACATCTCGGGACGTCGGACGCATAGTAGGCGATGTGGGGACGGACCGATCCAGCGGTCCGACCGAATTGCCCCACGGACCGGCGCCAACAGCCATGAGGTCGAATGCCGGACACAGGGAGTGGAGTGATGGTGCGTCTAGGTACCCTGTTGGGCTTGATGCTCGTGCTGGCCCTGCCATGGCCGGCGCAGGCGCAGCGGATCTACCGGGACTGTCCGCAGTGCCCGGAAATGGTGAGCATCCCGGCGGGCTCGTACTGGATGGGCGCGCCGGCCGGCGAGGAAGAGCGCGAGAACGTACCGCCCCAGATGCGCGGCCGCAGTGCGCCGCAGCGCGCCGTGCGCATCGAATACACCTTCTCGCTGGGCCGCTACGAAGTCACGCGCGAGGAGTTTGGCGCCTTCGTCCAGGCGACGGGCTACCAGACCGGCACCTCGTGCTGGGGCCTGCAGCCGGGCGGCAAGTACGTCGAGCAGCGCGGCCTGGACTGGCGCAATCCCGGTTTTCCACAGACTGCGCGCGATCCGGTCGTTTGCGTCAGCTGGGCCGACGCACGCGCCTATATCGACTGGCTGGGCCGGATCACCGGCAAGAATTTCTACCGCCTGCCGTCCGAAGCCGAGTGGGAGTATGCGGCGCGCGCCGGCAAGACCACGGCGCGCTACTGGGGCGATGGCCCCGATGGCGCCTGCCAGTACGCCAATGTCGCCGACCTGACCGCGGCCGGCCGCTACAGCTTCGTCAGCACGCCGGAAAACATCTTCGTCTGCTCCGACGGCTACGCTTACACCGCTCCCGTCGGGCAGTTCCGCGCCAATGCGTTCGGCCTCTACGACATGCTGGGCAATGTCTGGGAGTGGACGGGCGACTGCTGGGGCGACGACCTCTCGCGCGCACCGCTCAACGGCTCGTTTCGCGGCTCGCAGGGCTATCCCGGCGATTGCAGCAAGCGGGTCACCCGCGGCGGATCGTTCTCGTTCCATCCCAAGTTCGTGCGCGCCGCGACTCGCTTCTGGGGTTTCTGGGGCTACCGGCACGACTCTGTCGGCTTTCGCGTGGCACGCGACGAATAGGCTGCTCGGCGCGCGGCGGCGGCGCGCGACACTGCCGCCAGCTTGACGCCATAGCAGGGGCGGAGTACCTACGCGCCCGGTTTTGCGGGTTCAGGCCCTGCCGTGTGGCGGCCGTAGCTCAGTTGGTTAGAGCGCCAGATTGTGATTCTGGATGTCGCCGGTTCGAGTCCGGTCGGCCGCCCCAATTCCTTCGACATTCCGCCTTGATGGTAGTTCGGACGGTCTCGCCGCGGGTGGACAAATGGCCCGGGCAAGCCCACGTTGTGCCGGCTCAGGCCGAGGAACACAGACACGCATGCGCCGCTTCCTGAAGCGTCTCTTTACGCCGCCGCTGGTGGTTATCGCGGCGTTGCTGATGCTGCTGGAAGAGACGCTGATCGCCTGGCTGCAGCAGCTCATGGCGACGCTGGCGCGCCTGCCCTGGGTGGCGGCGCTGGAGGCGCGTGCCGCGCGGTTGCCGCCTTATCCGGCGATGGCGCTGTTCCTGCTGCCCGTGATCATACTGTTCCCGGTCAAGGTCGGCGCCGTCTGGCTGTTGGCCGAGGGCAAAGTCCTGCTCGGCGGGGCGGTACTGCTGGTCGGCAAGGTCGTCGGCACGGCCTTCGCGGCCCGCATCTACAAGCTGCTTCACCCCGCGCTGGCGACGCTGGCCTGGTTCGTGCGGGTCGAGACCTGGGTGTTTGGCTGGCGCGACCGCCTGTATGCCGCCGTCAAGGCCATGCCGGCCTGGCAAGCTGCCGCCGACGTCATCCGCCGGGGGCGCGCGTGGCTGCGCACGCAGGTCCAGTCGCTGCGCCGGCAGGCGTCCCGGCCCGGCTCGATGTCGCGCCGGCTGGCGGCCATCCGCCGGCGGTCCCGGCGGTCGGCCTGACCAGAATCCGCACAGGCGTGGCGCCACCTGCCGGCTTGCCCGGCCGCCGCGTCGGGGTCACCGTAGCGGGCCGAGAGACAGGGAGGATGGCTGGCCATGGACGGTGAGCCGGAGCGGGCGGCCGGCGGCGCGATGCGGACGGTGGCCCGCGACCTCGTGGCGGACGACGATCTGGCGCTGCTGACCTGCGCCGAAATGCAGGGCGCCGAGCGCTATGCCATGCGTCTGACCGGCGCGCGGGGCGATCGCCAGAGCGCCGTGTCGGGCAGCGAGCTAATGGAAGCCGCGGGTGCCGGCATCGCACGCGTCGTCGGCGAACGTTTTGTGCCGCAGCCGACGGTGGTGCTGTGCGGGCCGGGCAACAACGGCGGCGACGGCTTTGTGGTCGCGCGCCACCTCGCGGCGGCCGGCTGGCCGGTCAGGGTCGGCCTTCTGGGCGAGCGATCGAAGCTGACGGGCGACGCCATGTGGGCGGCGATCCTGTGGGACGGGCCGGTCGAGCCGCTGTCGGCGGGTCTCCTCGAAGGGCATCCGCTGGTCATCGACGCCCTGTTCGGCGCCGGCCTCAAGCGGCTCATCGATGGGCCGGCGGCCGAGGTGATCGACGCCGTCAACACCCAGGGGCTGGCGTGCGTCGGGGTCGATCTGCCCAGCGGTCTGGATGGCGACACCGGTCGCACCCTGGGCCACGCGCCGCGGTGCACCCTCACCGTGACGTTCTTCCGGCCCAAGCCGGGACATCTGTCGGTCAACGGCCGCCTGCTGTGCGGCGAGCTGCGGGTGGTCGATATCGGCATTCCGCGTGCCGCCCTGGCCGCCGTGCGTCCGCGGCAATGGCGCAACGAGCCGGCGCTGTGGCGGGCGGCCCTGCGCCAACCGTCGCTGGCCGATCACAAGTATGCCCGCGGTCATGTCGTGGTGGCTGGCGGCGAAACCATGACCGGCGCCGCGCGGCTGGCCGCTCTGGCAGCACGGCGCATCGGCGCCGGCCTTGTCACCATCGCCGCGCCGGCCGCGACGGCCGCCGTCTACCAGGCGGCGGAGGCCGGCAATATCGTGGCCGTGCTCGATGGTCCGAACGCCTTCCGGCAGCTGCTCGCAGATCCGCGACGCAACGCCTTCGTCGTCGGACCGGGCGCGGGCGCCACACCCGGCACGCGCCGGCTGACCACCGATGCGCTGGCCACGGGCCGCACCAGCGTGCTCGACGCCGACGCGCTCAGCGCCTTCGCCGGTGAGCCACAGGCGCTGTTCGAGGCCATCAAGGGACCGACCGTGTTGACGCCGCACGAAGGCGAGTTCGCGCGGCTCTTTCCGGATCTGGGGGCCGATCTTGGGAAGCTGGAACGCGCCCGCCAGGCGGCCCGCCAGGCCCGCGCCGTGGTACTGCTGAAGGGGGCGGACACGGTGGTGGCGGCGCCCGACGGCCGGGCGGTGATCAATGCCAACGCCCCGGCCAGCTTGGCGACGGCCGGTGCCGGCGACGTACTGGCGGGCATGGTGGCAGGACTGGCGGCGCAAGGCATGACGGCGTTCGCCGCCGCCGCGGCCGCGGTCTGGATGCACGGCGCGGCGGCGGAGCGGTTCGGCGTCGGCCTGATCGCCGAGGACCTGCCGGCGCAACTGCCGGCGGTGATGGCACGGCTGGCGCCGGCGCGTGATACGGCCGTGGCGGACCGCTGAGCGCCGATCGTGCGGCGTGCGGCCGGACGGATAACCCTTTGACCGGCTTTGGTACGCAGGCTAGAAGGCGCGCCTTGGCGGCCGCAGCGGTGCGCCGGGCGCGCGGCGCCGCCGCGGGCGTGGTGGAATTGGCAGACACACCAGATTTAGGTTCTGGCGCCGCAAGGCATGGGGGTTCAAGTCCCTCCGCCCGCACCATTGTCCCGCCGGTCGGTGTGCGACACTGACATTTGGACCAGGTGGATCGTCATCCCATGCAAGTTACCGAGATCGCCAACGAAGGCCTCAAGCGCGCCTACAAGATCGTGGTGCCGGCCGCGACCCTGGCCAGCCAGGTCGACGCCCGGCTGGCGGAGCTCATCAAGACGGCGGTGCTGCCCGGCTTTCGCCGCGGCAAGGTGCCGGCCAGCCTGTTGCGCAAGCAGCATGGCCAGGCCCTGTTCGGCGAAGCGGTCGAGAAGGCGGTCAACGAAAGCGTCGGCAAGACCGTGCAGGACAACGGCCTGCGGCCGGCCCTGCAGCCGCGGGTCGAGGTGAAGGCGATCGGCGAGGACAAGGACCTCGAATTCGACGTCACGGTCGAGGTCATGCCCGAGATCGCCGACGTCGACTTCGGCGCCATCGAGCTGGAGCGGCTGAAGGTCGTGGTTGAGGAGCAGGCGGTGAACGACGCGATGGACCGCATCGCCGCCGCCAACAAGGAGCAGAAGGAGCTCGCCGCGCCGCGGCCGGCCGCCAAGGGCGACCTCGTGAAGATTGACTTCACAGGCTACGTCGACGGCACCGCCTTTCCCAACGGGGCCGCCACCGACTACGAGGTCGAGATCGGCTCGGGCAGCCTGATCCCCGGATTCGAGGACCAGCTGATCGGTGCATCGGCCGGCGAGGATCGCGAGGTCAAGGTGACGTTCCCGGCCGAGTACGGCAACGCCGAGCTGGCCGGCAAGGAAGCGACCTTCAAGGTCCAGGTGAAGGAGATCCGCGAGCTGGTGGCGCGGCAGGTCGACGAGGAACTGGCCAAGAAATCGGGCTTCGAGACGCTGGAGGCCATGCGGCGCGCGGTGCGCGAGCGGATGGAGCAGGAGTTCGCGCAGGCGTCGCGCAACCTCGTCAAGCGCAAGCTGCTGGATCAGCTGGCCGAGCGCTACCAGTTCCCGGTGCCCGCCGGTCTGGTCGATCTCGAGTTCGAGGGCATCTGGAAGCAGGTCGAAGACGCCAAGGCGGCCGGCCAGAAGGTCGAAGGCGACGAGGACAAGCTGAAGGCCGACTATCGCGCGATCGCCGACCGCCGCGTGCGGCTGGGGCTGCTGCTGGCCGAGGTCGGCCGCAAGAACAACATCGAGGTCAGCGCCGCCGAGATCAACCAGGCGGTCTTCCGCGAGGCGCAGCGTTTCCCCGGCCAGGAGCGCCAGGTGCTGGAGTTCTACCAGAAGAATCCCGAGCTGCGTGACCGGCTGCGGGCGCCGATCTTCGAGGACAAGACGATCGACTTCGTGCTCGAGCTGGCCAAGGTGACCGACAAGCCGGTATCGCCCGAGGAGCTCCAGAAGGCGGCGGCACGCGCCTCGGAAGAAGACGACAAGGCCCCGGCGACGGCCTGAGCCGCGGCCGGCGGCGTGCCCGTAGCGGCTTGCGCCGGTCGCTGCGGCACGCCATGTGTGGGCAGTAGGACGCCCGGGCTTGATTCGGGCGCGGCGGCGGATTCAGATGGGCACCCCCAGGCTGCCCCCTTGCCGCCGGCCGGTGAATAAAGGACCCCGTCAGATGATCCGCGATCGAGATCCGGTTGACCTCTACAACAATCTTTACGTTCCCATGGTCGTCGAGCAGACGGCGCGCGGCGAGCGCGGCTACGATATCTGGTCGCGACTACTGAAGGAGCGCATCGTCTTCCTGAGCGGCCCGGTCGAGGACCATGTCTCGACCTTGATCTGCGCCCAGTTGCTCTACCTTGAGTCCGAGAACCCGACCAAGGACATCGCCTTCTACATCAACTCGCCGGGCGGTGTGGTGTCGTCGGGCCTCGCGGTCTACGACACCATGCGCTACATCCGGCCGTCGATTTCGACGGTGTGCATCGGGCAGGCCGCGTCGATGGGCTCGCTGCTCTTGACCGCCGGCGAGAAGGGCAAGCGGTTCGCCCTGCCCAACGCCCGGGTCATGATCCATCAGCCGTCCGGCGGCACCCAGGGACAGGCGGCCGACATCGAAATCCAGGCCCGCGAAATCCTGTCGACCCGCGCCAAGCTGAACCGCATGTACATGGAGCACACCGGTCAGCCGCTCGAGATCATCGAGCAGTCGATGGACCGCGACAAGTTCTTCAGCCCGGAGGAGGCCAAGGAGTTCGGGCTGATCGACGATGTGCTGCTGCACCGTCCGACGTCGACCGAGGCGAAGGCGGCCAGCTAGGATCTGTCGGGCGCCGTCGACCGTCGCCGCGGCACGCGACTTGCGTGCATCCGGCTATGCGCCGTGGTGCTACCGGTTCATGCTGGCTGCGAAGTCATACCCACAACATTTTGATGTTGTCGCCGGGCGACCGCGGGGCGTAACATACGTATAGCGTGCCTGTGGGCGCGTTCTGGAGGTATTGTACGCCCATGGCGACGAACAAGACCGGCGGCGATTCGCGGAACACCCTCTACTGTTCGTTCTGCGGCAAGAGCCAGCACGAGGTCCGTAAGCTGATCGCCGGGCCGACGGTGTTCATCTGCGACGAGTGCGTCGAACTGTGCATGGACATCATCCGGGAGGAGAACAAGACCACCCTGGTGAAGTCCAAGGATGGCGTGCCGACCCCGAAGGAAATCCGCCAGATCCTCGACGACTATGTGATCGGCCAGGACTACGCCAAGATGGTCCTATCGGTGGCGGTCCATAACCACTACAAGCGCCTGCATCACGGCGCCAAGAACAACGACGTCGAACTCGCCAAATCGAACATCCTGCTGATCGGGCCGACCGGTTCGGG
>JAHCJT010000206.1 GCA_026126245.1 Alphaproteobacteria bacterium | reverse complement strand
AATATCTCCACGACTTCTTCATCGCCGAGTTCGACGGCGCGCTGTGGCTCGATTGCGAGGCCGAGCGGCGCGACGATCTGTTGCGGCGCCTTTCGCGCTTCAAGCTCCGCTCCAAAGTGTCGCTCGGGCCGGCACCCGCCGGCCTTGCGGTCGCCTTGGTTTATGGCAGCGGCGCGCTGGTCCGGCTGGACCTTTCTGCGGAACGCGGCGCGGCAAAGCCGTTGGCCGGCGGGATCGTGTATGTCGATCCCCGCCTCGCGGCGTTGGGTGCGCGCGCCATCCTGCCGACGGATGCAGCGGCGGCGTTGAAAGCGCTCGGCATCGCCGATGGCGCGCTCGCCGACTATGAAGAGCAAAGGCTCGTCAACGGCGTGCCGGATGGCAGCCGCGACCTCGAGATCGAAAAATCGATTCTCCTCGAAAACGGCTTCGACGAACTCGCCGGGGTGGATTGGAACAAGGGCTGCTACATGGGCCAGGAACTGACGGCACGCACGAAGTACCGCGCCCTGGTCAAGAAGCGACTGCTGCCGGTGACGGTCGACGGGCCGTTGCCGCCGTCGGGCACGCCGGTGACCCTGGGCGACCAGGATGCCGGCGAGATGCGTTCCGGCGCCGGCGGCCATGCACTCGCCCTGCTGCGTCTGGACGCCGTCGACAAGGTGGCCCAAGGCGACGGCGTGCTGAAGGCCGGCGAGGCGCTGCTGAGGCCGCAATTCCCCGACTGGCTGAAGCGGCCGCAGGCGGAGGCGACGTAATCGAGCGGCCGGCCGGCGCTCCCGCTAGCGGAAAAAAACCCGTATGGCGCGCAACGCAAGCAGGAAGAGGATGCCCAGCGCCGGCCACTGGAACCACAGCCGGCCGCTACCCGACAGCAGGTTGATGGCCAGCAGCAGGGCGATGACCGCCGCGGCCCGGGCGCCGTTGACGTAGAGGTCGCGCAACATCGCGTCGCGCCTCGCCACCGTGCCCTCGACGCTGGACTCCGTCGCTGCCGGCCGGCTGGCCGGCGAAGCCGCCCCGGGCTGCAGCTGGACGCGGTAGGTCGGCACCTGGGTGGCGATGTTCTTGACCGTCTGCGGGCCAAGATAGTCGAAGCCCAGTGCCAGCTTGTCCTTGACGTGATCGAACGCGGTGCCGGAAATCAGGATGCCGCCAGGATCAGCCATCGACTGCAGCCGGGCCGCGATGTTGACCCCGTCGCCGTAGAGATCGGCGTTCTCCACGATGACATCGCCCAGATTGATGCCGATGCGAAACTGCATCTGCCGGTCGGCCGACAAGCCGGCGTTGCGCTCGGCCAGCGCGCGCTGCGTCTTCACCGCGCATTCCACGGCCTGCACGACGCTGGCGAACTCGGCGAGCAGGCCATCGCCGGCGGTACTCACGAGGCGCCCGCGATACTCGGCAATGAGTTGTGTCATCGCCTCGCGATACGCCTTCAGCTTGGCGAGCGTACCTGCCTCGTCCTCGCTCATCAGGCGGCTGTAGCCGGCGACGTCGGCGCAGAGGATGGTGGTGAGTTTGCGTTCGATCGTCGCGGCCATGGCCTGCACTTGGTGCCCTCTTGCGCGGAACGCATCAAGGCAATTCTTGTCGCTTGCCGTTGGCCGGCGGACCCAGGGGAGGCGCCGCCGGCACCGCCCGTGCCGGCCCACCCGGGACGCGCGCGGACCGGCCGACAATCGTGCAAGATCGACTACGCGTCACCGCCTTGCCCATGGAGTGAGCCATGACCTGGTCTATCGTCGCGCGCGACCCGGCGTCGGGCGCATTCGGCATCTGCGTCGCCACCCGTGCCTTCGCGGTCGGCGCGCGCGTGCCGCACCTTGCCAGCGGCGTCGGCGCCATCGCCACCCAGGCCAACACCAACGCGCTCTACGGCACCCGCGGCCTGCGCCTGTTGCGCGCCGGCGTGCCGGCGGCCGAGGCGGTGCGACTGCTGACCGGCGCCGATGCCGGGCGGGCGCATCGCCAGCTGCATATCCAGGACACCGCCGGCGGCATCGCCGCCCATACCGGCGCATCGTGCGTGGCGTGGTGCGGCCATATCGTCCGCGACACCTTCTCGGTCGCGGGCAACATGCTGGCCGGCCCGCAGGTCGTCGAGGAAACCGCCCGCGCCTATGCCGCCAATGCCGCGCTGCCCTTCCCGCGGCGCCTGATCGCGGCGCTGAAGGCCGGCGAGGCCGTGGGCGGCGACAAGCGCGGCAAGCAGTCGGCGGCGCTGAAGATCTGTTCGACCGAGGAGTACGCCGACTTCGACCTGCGGGTCGACGATCACAGCGAGCCGCTGGCCGAGCTGGACCGGCTCGAGCAGGTCAGCCGCGAACGCTTCGCCTATGCCCGCCTGTTCAGCCCGCGGCATGACGATCCCGTCGGGCTGACGGATTTCGACGAGATCGCGCGCCGTATCGAGGCCCTGAAGGCGGCTGACAGAAGCTGAGCAGCCTACGGCCGCAGCACCGTCATGGTGAACGGCCCGGCGTGGGCGGCGGCATGCGCGACGGCGTCGTTCACGGCGTCGAGACTGAACGTCGTGACCTCGCGGGTGTCCAGGCTGAGCAAGCCGGCCCGGATCAGCCCGACCATGCGGGCCGCGGCGTCCCGTGGATACATCCATTGGCCGCGCACGGTGATGCAGTCGCGCATCATCCAGGAATAGGGCAGCTCCAGCCCGGCGCCGCCGGCCATGCCGACGCCGCCCATCAGCACCACCCGGCCGTAGGGCCGCACCGCCAGCACGGCCGTCCGCACCTGCGCCGGGCTGGCCATCGGCGGCAGCAGGTCGAGCACGCAATCGATCGGCCCGGGGGCAACCTGGAGGATCTGTTGGCGGTCGCCCTCTTCGTCGCCCAGCATCTGCACGGTGCGCACCCGCGGCCCGAAGCGCCGCGCCACCTCCGCCAGCACCGTGGCGTTGCGGCCGGTGGCGACGACGCAGGCCGCGCCCATCGCCAGCGCCACCGCCACGCCGGCGCTGCCGAATGTGCCGGTCGCACCGTTGACCAGCACGGTTTCTCCCGCCTTCAGATCGACCGCCAGCAGGCCGCCGTACGGCACGAGCAGTGTGCCCAGCCCGCACCACATCGGCGCGTCCGCCGCGTCGATGGCACCGATGCGGGTGACGTTCTCGGTCGGCACGCGCATGCGTTCCGCGAACGAGCCGTCGCGAAAGTATTTCTGCAGCCGCAGGCCGCCCTCGCCGCCGGCGGACCAGCCCTGCAACGTGATGTCGGGCGACCGCGCGTCGTCGCGCGAGCGCACCGTCGGATCGCAGAACACCCAGTCGCCGGGAACAAGTCGGGTGGCATCCGGCCCGATCTCGCGCACGCGACCGATGGCGCCCGGGCCGGGCACCACCGGCAGGTCGAGCTGATACTTGCGCTGGCCGCTGAAGACTTCGCCGGCATAGGACAGCACGCGCGTCGCCACGACGTCGATCAGCACCTCGCCGCTGCCGAGCACGGGGTCGGGCACTGTCTCCACGACCAGGGGGGATCCGAACGCTTTCAGGACTGCGGCTTTCATGGTCAACCTGCTCCTCCACGGATCAATCATTGTCGCAGGCTGGCCGTTTCCAGAAAGGCCTAGTATTATCCTGGGATTGGAAATCCTTCCCTGGCAGCGGACCCGACACCATGGCCGAGCCGAGACACGGCGAACTGGGCGACTTCCTGCGCTCGCGACGACAACGGATGAGCCCGAAGGCCGTCGGGCTTCCCGCCGGGCGGCGGCGGCGCACGCCCGGCCTGCGGCGCGAGGAGGTGGCCGAACTCGCGGGCATCGGTGTCGACTGGTATATCCGCCTGGAACAGGGCCGCACGGTCAGTCCGTCGGCCACGACGATTGATGCGCTGGCGCGCGCCCTGCGACTGAGCCGCATCGAGCACGCGCATCTGCGCGCCCTCACCGGCAACGCCGAGCGCCGCCGCTTTGTACGCGAGGTCGTGCCGCCCACCGTGCGACGGCTGGTCGAGAGTCTCAACCAGCCGGCCTACATCACCGGACGACGCTGGGACGTGCTGGCCTGGAATGCGGCCGCGGCCGACATTTTCGCCTTCGACCGCCTGGCCGACGCCGATCGCAACGTGCTGATTTCCGTGCTGACCAAACCCCATGCCCGGCGCCTGTTTGGCGCGGCATGGGAGGAGGAAGCAAAGCGCATCGTGGCCCAGTTCCGCGCCACGCACGATCTGTGGGCTGGCGATCCGGCGTTTGCCGACCTGCTGCAGCGACTGCGCGCCGAAAGCCCGGAATTCGCCATGTGGTGGCGGTCGCATGACATCCGCGGCGCTGCCGCCGGCGTGAAGCGGTTGCGCCATCCGCGCAAGGGGTGGCAGCGGTTTGAGTACGCCAGTTTCCAGGCCAATGACGATCCGGGCCTGAAGCTGGTGATCTACACCCCTGTGTAAGCCGCCCGGCGCGACGATCGCGCGCCCTACATGTTCTTCAGGATGCGCTCGTAGACCGCCTTGATGGCGGCCATGTCGCCGGGCCTGGGGTGCCAGTTGATGGCCAGCCCGTCGCTTTTCCAGCGCGGCAGGACGTGGATGTGGAAATGCGGCACGCTCTGCGCCGCGCCCGGTCCGTTGGCCTGGATCAGGTTGATGCCGTCGGGCGTCAGAGTCTTGTCGACCGCCGCCGCGACGCGCTTGGCGGTGGCTGCGACGTGCCCGACGACGTCGACCGGAATGTCGTGCACCGTCGGCCAGTGCCCCTTGGCGATCGCCAGCGCGTGGCCCTCGTTGGCCGGGTTGATGTCCATGAAGGCCATGCTCGCATCGTCGTCGTGCAGCCTGAAGCTGGGGATGCTGCCGGCGACGATCTTGCAGAAGATGCAGCTGCTGTCGGTCGGATGCGACATGGAAGCCTCCGGACGCCGGTCCAACGATATGGCGGCGAGCCTAGCGCGACGATAGCGCCGCTGCCACCTCGGCGATGCGCGCAAACGGCGACGCGCCGGGCGCCAGCGACAGATCGGCGGCGCGCCGCAGACCGTCGCGCCCGAAGCGATCGCGGATCGCTTCCTCGACCCAGAGCTGCGCCTGCCCGCGCCGCGCGCGGTCGAGACGGCCGGCATCGGCGAGATACGCGGCGTGGGCCGCGATCGCCGCGACCAGCTCGTCGATGCCGCTGCGCCGCTGCGAGGAGAGCGCCAGCACGCGTGGCGCCCAGCCCGCGCCGCCGGCCTCGGCCAGCCCAAGGGCACCGGCGACGTCGGCACGGGCGCGTTCCGCCAGGGTGCCGAGATCGGCCTTGGTGACAGCGACGATGTGCGGGATTTCGACAATGCCGGCCTTCATGAACTGCAGCGAATCGCCCGAGCCGGGCTGAACGCAGAACACGACCGTGTCGGCGACGCCGGCGACGTCGGTCTCCGACTGCCCGACTCCGACGGTCTCGATCACCACGACGTCATAGAGCGCGCGCATGATCACCATGGCGCCAAGTGTCAGCTCGGCAAGACCGCCCAGCCGGTCGCGCGCCGCCATCGAGCGCACGAAAACGCCGACATCGGCCGGATCGGTGACCAGCCGGGCACGGTCGCCCAGCAGCGCCCCGCCAGTGCGGCGCGACGACGGATCGACGGCAATCACCGCGACGCGGCGCGCCCGGGCGCGCCAGGCCTCGATCAGCGCCGACAGCAGCGTCGACTTGCCGACGCCGGGCGGGCCGGTGATGCCCACGACATACGCGCAGGGCGCGGCATAGGCCGCGTCCAGCAGCTGGCGCATGTCGGGTGCGTCGGGCTCGCGCTCCAGCCGCGCCAGCGCCGCCGCCAGTGCCGCCTTGCCGCCGTCGCGCAGCGCCTTGAGCATGTCGAGAGGTTCGCCGTGCACGACCGCAGATTAACCGCAGAGACGCAGGGGCACAGAGAGAAGATTTCCTCGCCACCCTTCAGCGCGGGGCGGTGCCCCGAAGCGGCGAAGGGGAGCCGGCGCGGTCAACGCAACGCAGACTCGGCCTTGTCACGAAGACCGCGTGGGCTCACCCCACCTTCGGCCGCCTCCCCCAACTTCGTTGGGGGAGGGATCGTCGCCTTCGTTCTGCGCTATCGCGGCAGCTTCTCAGTTCAGCCCGTACAGGCGCTGCACGTTGTCCTTCGTGATCTTGCGGCGCACGGCGGGCGAGAAGTGCGCCAGGTTGTCGTCGAGGATCTTCTTCGATTCCGGCCACAGGCAGTCGGGGTGCGGATAGTCGGCGCCCCAGATGATGTTGTCCTCGCCGATCAGCGGCACGATCGGCTCAAGGTACTTGTCCTGCTGGTAGGTGACGAAGCCCTGGCGGCGGAAGTAGTCGCTGGGCTTCATCTTGAAGCCCAGGCTGCGGGCGCGGTCCTCGTACTCGGTATCGAGACGGTCGAACACGTAGGGCAGCCAGGTGACGCCCGACTCGCCCAGCACGAACTTGAAGTCGGCGAAGCGCTCGCAGGCACCGGACGTCAGGATCGAGACCAGCACCTCCATGGTGTCGAGCTGGAACAGCGCCGAGCGCACCAGGCGATACTCGGTGAAGTACTCTTTCTCCATCTGTGGATTGTCGGGCGCACGCAACGCCTTGAAGCCAGTCGAGTGGAAGGAGATCGGGAAGCGGCACTCGGCCGCCGCCTGCCACAGCGCATCCCAGTCGTGGTGCCACAGCGGCGGCGTCATACGCTTGAAGGCGAGATCGCCGCCCTTCAGCCCCATCTTGGCGCAGCGGCGCACCTCGGCGGCGGCCGCCTTGGGGTCGTGGTTGGGAATGATGGCCAGCGGGAAGACGCGATTGGGATCGGCGCGCCGGGCGAAGTCGGCGACCCAGTCGTTGTAGATGCCGTCGCACCAGCCGCGCAGGTTGCCGTCGTTGATCATCTCGTTGATCATCAGGCAGCCGTAGACGATCTCGGCATCCAGCCCGTCGCGATCGAGATCGGCGATGCGCAGCTCCGGCGTGGTCGGCCGCGGCTTGGCGCCGCGCCGGTAGTCCCACTCGAAGCCGACCGCGCGCATCTCGTCGACGTGCTTGAACGAGCCCTGCTGGTATTTCAGGAAGCCGGGCCCGACGCCGTTCCACATGCCCTTGTCCTGCGCCTCGACGAACCAGTGCAGGCCGTCGTCGAGTTCTTCGGTGCGCGGCGCCAGCAGCTTCCACTTGCCCGGCGCCGACTGCGACCACAGGTCGGGCGGGCAATAGGTCAAGTCGATGTGGTTGTCGCCCGAGATCAGATTGTAGGTCATGCACGGTCCTCCCGGGCGCAAGGCTAGGCCCGACGCCGGCCGATGGCAACGCAAGGGTGTCATGGCTCCTGCGCCCGGCGCGCGGACGTGGCGCCGCCGGGGCGGTGAGTTGCAGACCGGCGGCCGCTAGTCGGTCTTCAGCGCCACGCCGAGCGCGGCCTGGGCGGCGGCCAGGCGGGCGATGGGCACGCGGAACGGCGAGCAGCTGACGTAGTCGAGCCCGACCTGGTGGCAGAAGAACACCGAGGCCGGATCGCCGCCGTGTTCGCCGCAAATGCCGAGCTTCAGGTCGTTGCGCGTGCGCCGGCCGCGATCGTGGGCGATCTTGATCAGCTCGCCGACGCCCTCGACGTCGAGCGTCGCGAAGGGATCGTTCTCGAACACGCCGCGGCGCTGGTAGCGCTCGAGGAACGACGCTGAGTCGTCGCGCGACAGGCCGAACGTGGTCTGCGTCAGATCGTTGGTGCCGAAGCTGAAGAACTCGGCGCTCTCGGCAATCTCGCCGGCACGCAGCGCGGCGCGCGGCAGCTCGATCATGGTGCCGACCTTGTAGCTCAGGGTCATGCCGTTGAGCTTGCCGACCTCGGTGGCGACCGTGTCGATCACCTCCTTCATCAGGTCGAGCTCCTTCTTGGTCGCGACCAGCGGGATCATGATCTCGGCGTCGACCGTCTTGCCGCCCTTGCGCTGCACCGCCACCGCCGCTTCGAAGATGGCGCGCGCCTGCATCTCGTAGATCTCGGGGAACGAGATGCCCAGCCGCACGCCGCGGTGGCCCAGCATCGGGTTGAACTCGTGCAGCTTGGCGGCACGCGCCTCGATCTCATTCTCGGCAACGCCCAGCTCGCGCGCCACCTCGGCCATCTCGGCCGTCGTCTTGGGCAGGAATTCGTGCAGCGGCGGATCTAGCAGGCGGATGGTGACCGGCAGGCCGGTCATGATCTCGAACAGCTCGACGAAGTCCTGGCGCTGCATCGGCTCGATGCGCGCCAGCGCCGCGCGCCGGCCCTTCTCGTCGTCGCTCAGGATCATCTGGCGCACCGCCACGATGCGATCGGCCTCGAAGAACATGTGCTCGGTGCGGCACAGCCCGATGCCCTCGGCGCCGAACTTGCGCGCCGTGGCGGCGTCGGCCGGCGTTTCGGCATTGGCGCGCACCTTCAGGCGCCGCACTGCGTCGGCCCAGTCCATCAGCTGCGCAAAATCGCCGCTCAACTCGGGTTGAATGGTCGGCACCACGCC
>JAHCJT010000205.1 GCA_026126245.1 Alphaproteobacteria bacterium | reverse complement strand
AGCGTGGCGAAGCCGATCAGCGAGTCGAGCAGATGGTAGCCATCGTGCCGTCGCCCGACGATCCGCAGGTAGAGATTGATCTTGGCCGGCGCCGTACGCGCGATCATCAGCGGAACCCTGCGCGAGTCGACCCCGGTGAGGCACCGCCGCGTCGGCCGACGCTACTTCTTCTCGTCCGGCTTGTCCGGCGTCGCCGCCTCGCCCGGCGCCTTGATCAAGGTCGGTTTGTCGAGGTCCTTGGTGAGACCCTCGGCGAGCTTGCGCGTCAACGGCTCGACCCTGTCCGGTTCGGGTTTCTGCCGCAGTGCGCGCTCCCACTGGAAGCCGGCCTCGCGGCGGCGTCCGACGTGCCAGTACGCATCGCCGAGGTGCTCGACGATGGTGGCATCGTCGGCCTTCAGCTGGATCGCCTTCTCCAGCAGCAGCACGGCCTGCTCGTACTGCCCGAGACGGTAGTAGGCCCAACCCAGCGAGTCGGTGATGGCACCGTCATCGGGCACCAGTTCGACCGCCTCGGTCAGCATCTTCAGGCCTTCGTCCAGGTTCATGCCCTGGTCGATCCAGGAGTAGCCGAGATAGTTCAGCACGAAGGCGCGATTGCGCCGCTTGGCGCTGTCGCTCGGCTGCAGCATCGACAGCGCGCGGCGAAAGTCGGCCTCGGCACGCGGCCAGTTCTTGATGCGCTCCAGCGCGATCCCACGGGCATAGAACAGCGCCCAGTGACGGTCCTCCACCTTGCGCAGGCGGTCGATGGCCGTGTCGTAAGCCTTTACAGCCTCGGCGAAGCGCTCCTTGCCGCGCAGCAGATCGCCGAGCTGCGCCGCGGCGTCGATCCGATCCGACCGCTCTGCAACCATCGCCTGCAGCGCCTTGACGGACTCGTCGACCTTGCCGGAGTCGGCCAGCAGGGCGGCGGCGCGCATGCGCGCACGCCACTGCAGCGGCGAGGCGGCGTCCACCAGATTGAGCTGCGCGATCGCCTTTTCGGGCTGGTGCAGGCTTTCAAGCAGGTCGGCCGCCGTGATGTGCACGAGGTCCGATGCCGGCGACAGTTCCTGCGCCAGCCAGATGAACACCAGCCCGAGATCCTCGGCATTCTCGCGCCGCGAAGCGGCGATGGCACCGCCCATCTCGACCAGAACCTCGGCAATCATGTCGGCCGGTGTCGGCTGACGCGGCAACGAGTCGTTGCGCACCACGATGTCCATGACGACGGCGTCGGCGTTGGCCTCGGCGTAGGTGCGCAGCAGGTCGCGCGCCTCGGTCGTCTTGCCGCCGCGGCGCAAGACGCCGGCCAGGGCCAGCACGGCACGCGGCGGGACCATCTCGTTCGGCTTGACCACCTCGCGCAGCTTGCGCTCGGCCGCCGCGCGGTCGCCGGCCGCCTCGTCGAGCAGCGCCTCGTAGATGCGGAACAGGCCCAGCAGCGTCTCGTCGTCGGGCCTGGCCGCCTCAAGGCGGCTGCGCGCTGCCGCGAAATCCTTCTGGCCGGCCTTGATCCAGGCGTCGATGATCGGCCGCATGATGCCCAGCGACGCATCATCGTTGAGACTGCCGATATAGCCCTCGGCCGCCTTGTAGTCGCCCTTGCGAATCGCCACGACCGCCAATGCCAGATTGGGCAGGGCTTCGTTGGAGCTGATCGCCAGCACCTTCGGCGCCAGCTCGGCGGCGGCCGGCACCTTGCCGGCCAGCAGCCGCACGCGGAAGGTCAGCACCTGCAGCTGCGGGTCGTCCGGTGCTCGACGCAGCGCCTGCTCGGCCTGCGTCAGGGCCGCGTCATAGTCCTTGGAAAGCTCGGCGGTGCGGGCCGACAGATAGAGGCCTTCGATGCTGCGCTGGCCGCGCACACGGCCGGGCGGCTCGCCGCGGCGCTGGGAGGTCTGTGCTGCCGCCGGATAGTCCCGCCGCAGCAGGTCGACGCCGATGACGGCGCCCGCCGCCAGCGCCAGCCCGACGAACGAGAAGACCACCAATACACGTCCGGCTCTGGCATTCATGCCTGTCGACTCCGCCTGTCAGCCGCCGCGCCCGCCGCCGCCTGTGGAAGGCGGTCGCCGGGACCCGTTGTTGCAGCGCCCGCATAGCAGGGGCAGCCGGCAACGTCCATGCGCAGGCATATGCCGACAACAGGTCGTGAATTGTGGCAGAGGCGGCGGCCGGGCCTCCTACATGCTGGAATAGTTCGGTCCGCCGCCACCCTCGGGCACCACCCAGTTGATGTTCTGCGACGGGTCCTTGATGTCGCAGGTCTTGCAGTGCACGCAGTTCTGGGCGTTGATCTGGAAGCGTTTCTCGCCGTTGTCGCCGTCCACCACCTCGTAGACGCCGGCCGGACAGTAGCGCTGCGCCGGCTCGGCCCATTTCGGCAGGTTGACGCCGATCGGGATCGACGGGTCCTTGAGCCTGAGGTGGACCGGCTGGTCCTCCTCGTGGTTGGTCGCCGACAGGAATACCGATGACAGCTTGTCGAAGCTGACCGCCCCGTCCGGCCGGGGGTAGGCGATCGGCTTGCACTCAGACGCCGGTTTGAGTGACTCGTGATCGGCCTTGTGGTGCCGCAGGGTCCACGGCAGACGCAGGCCCAGATCGTGCACCCACATGTCGAAGCCGCCGTAGAGCGTGCCCAGCAGCGTGCCCCAGCGCAGCGCCGGCTTGACGTTGCGCACCTTGTCGAGGTCCTTCCACAGCCACGACTTTCGCAGCGCCTGCGGATAGGCCGCCAGCTCGTCGCGGCCCTCGCTGCCGCCTTTGAGGGCTGCGAACGCCGCTTCGGCGGCCAGCATGCCGCTCTTCATCGCGTTGTGGCTGCCCTTGATGCGCGGCACGTTGACGAAGCCGGCCGAGCAGCCGATCAGCGCGCCGCCCGGGAAGACCAGCTTGGGGATCGACTGGATGCCGCCCTCGTTGATGGCGCGCGCGCCGTAGGCGATGCGCTTGCCGCCATCGAGGTGCTGGCGCACCTCGGGATGGGTCTTAAAGCGCTGGAATTCGTCGAACGGCGAAAGAAAGGGATTCTCGTAGTTGAGGTGCACCACGAAGCCGATCGACACCAGGTTCTCGTCGTAGTGATACATGAACGAGCCGCCCTGCGATTTCGATTCGCTCAGCGGCCAGCCCTGGGTATGCACCACCAGCCCCGGCTTGTGCTTGTCCTTGGGAACCTCCCACAGTTCCTTCAGGCCGATGCCGAACTTCTGCGGATCGACGCCGGTGCGCAGCTTGAACTTCTCGAACAGCGTCTTGGTCAGAGAACCGCGCGCACCCTCAGCGAAGAAGGTGTACTTGGCATGCAGCTCCATGCCCGCCGTGTAGCCGTCCTTGTGGTGCCCGTCCTTGGCGACGCCCATGTCGCCGGTGGCGACGCCCTTGACGCTGCCGTCGTCGTTGTACAGCACCTCGGCGGCGGCGAAGCCGGGGTAGATCTCGACACCCAGTGCCTCCGCCTGCTGGCCCAGCCAGCGGCAGAGATTGCCCAGGCTTATGATGTGGTTGCCGTGGTTGTTCATCAGCCGCGGCATGGCGAAATTGGGAAATCGGAACGACGACGGCTGCGTCAACCACAGGAAGCGGTCGTCGTTGACCTCGGTGCCGACCGGCGCGTCCTTGTCTTTCCAGTCGGGAATGAGTTCGTTGAGCGCGATCGGATCGATGACGGCGCCCGACAGGATGTGGGCGCCGACTTCCGAGCCCTTCTCGATCAGGCAGACCGAAATCTCGTGCTCCTGCTCGGCCGCGAGCTGCTTCAGCCGGATCGCCGCGGCGAGTCCCGCCGGCCCGCCGCCGACGATCACGACGTCGTATTCCATTGACTCGCGTGCCATCGACCCTTCTCCGCACGACGCCGCCGGGTATGCGGCCAGATGCCCCTGCCGGCAAATGGACGCTGGACGGTCCGCGTCGCATTGCCCATCCTTAGCCTAGCAATAGCGTACCCGGTTGCGCCGCGCCACCTGCGGCACCCGGCCGCTGCCCGCCGCATTGCGGAACATGCAGTCATGACTTCACCGCTGGCCCCCGACGACGTCGCCGCCCTGTTGCGCTGGTACGACGCCGCCGGTGTTGACGAGGCGATCGGCGAGACGCCGCTGGACCGCTACGCCGCGACGGCGGTGGCACCATCCGCCGGTGCATCGCCGCCACGCGGTGCGGTCCCAGCCGCCCCACAGGCGCCGGCGGCCGCAACGTCGCGAACCGGCACGGCGTTTCGCGAGGCACCGCTGGCAGCCCCGCCGCGCGTGCCGCTGGAGTCGCCGCAGCTGGTCGAGGACGCGCGGGCCGCCGCCGCCGCCGCCAGCTCGCTCATCGAACTGGAGGCGGCGATTCGTGCCTTCGAGGGCTGCTCGCTCAAGCGGCTGGCCAAGAACACGGTGTTCGCCGACGGCGCCGCCGATGCGCCGGTGATGGTGGTCGGCGAGGCGCCGGGCGAGGACGAGGACCGGCTGGGCAAGCCGTTCGTCGGCGTCAGCGGCCGGCTGATGGACCGCATGTTCGCGGCCATCGGACTGACGCGCGAGCGCGATCTCTACATCACCAACATCCTGAACTGGCGGCCGCCGGGCAACCGCACGCCCAATCTCAGTGACGTGGCGATCTGCGTCGCGTTTGCGCGCCGCCACATCGAGCTGAAGCGGCCGAAGCTACTGGTCCTGGCCGGCGGCGTGCCGGCCAAGAGCCTGCTGGACACCGAGACCGGCATCACCCGCCTGCGCGGCCGCTGGTTCGACTACGCGCTGGCCGACGGCACACGCCTGCCGGCGATGCCGATCTTCCATCCCGCCTATCTGCTGCGCTCGCCCGGCAGCAAGCGGCAGACCTGGGTCGACCTGCTCAATATCCGCGAACGGCTCGACCAGATCCTCGCGCACTAAGCGCCGCGCGAGAGTTGCCGCGACCATTTGCCCAGTGTGATGCCTGGCGCGGCAAGTACCCGCAATCCTGCTGGCGACGTCCGTTGCGGAATCAGTCCACGCCGCGCCCGGAACAACGAGTCGGCGCGAAGACTGGTCGCTACTCGTCTAAGGTTCACGCGCCGGCAATGACTGCGGCATCCGCCTATTGATCAAGGCCAGAACGATCGCCGCGAGTGCCAGCAACGGCGCGACAAAGGCATCGGCCGCGCCCATCGTCGACAGCGTCGCGCCCGTGACGGCACACCACAGCAGCGGCAGGATCATCAGCGTCCACGACGGGCGCTGCGCCGTCAGCAGCAGCCCGAGCGTGGCCACCGCCGTGGGATCGGGGGCCACGCCGAAGACTTCGGCCTGGGTCCAGCTGCGGCCGAAGACCATGCCGACCAGCGGCTGCACCACCAGCGCGACCAGGAACATGGCGAGGCCGGCGCGCGCAACGACATGGCTGATCGGCTGCGGCACAAGCCGGTTGCCGATGACCCCCTGCCAGAGCAACAGCAACCCCTGCGCCGCGAATCCCGCCGCCATGTAGGTCGCCGCCCAGTTGATGGTGGCGTAACGATCGATGAGAAATGCCCAAGCGGTCCACAGCCAGCCGGCGGCGAGGATTGCCGCGATCGCCCGGCCGCGCCACACGGCCCGCCGATAGAGCAGCACCACAACCGCCGCACCCAGCGCCAGCGCAATGACCTGCACCGGCCAGATGTCCTGGTTGTACAGCTCGAACAGGCGGTAGTAGGTGCGCGGCGCGAACAGCAGAAAACTCGACAGACTGTACGTCCACCATTCCGACATCACAGTCCCTCGACATGCGCCACTATGCGCCGCCGCAAGCTCTCGTCTGGCAGGCGGCCATAGGCGGCGCCCATGTTCTCTTGCACGTGATCGACGCGGCTGGTGGCGGGAATGGCGCAGGTCACGGCGGGATGCGACACGATGAACTTCAGCAGCAGCTGCGCCCAGTTGGCCGCGCCGACCTCGCCCGCCCAGTCGGGCAGCCTGTGGCGCTTGACGCTGCGGATCAGCGCGCCCTCGCGGAACGGCCGGTTGACGATGACGGCGATGCCGCGCTCCTGCGCCAGCGGCAGGATGCGGTGCTCAACCGCGCGGTCGAGCACGTTGTACGTCACCTGCACGAAATCGATCTTCTGGCTGCGCATGATGCGCTCGACCTCGCCGTGACGGCGGCCATCGGACGTGGTGATGCCGACATAGCGCAGCCGGCCGGCGTCCTTCATGGCGAACAGAGTCGGCAGATGCTCCTGCCAGGACAGCAGGTTGTGGACCTGCAGCAGGTCGAAGCGCGGCACGCCCCATAGCTCGCGCGACTCCTGGATCTGCGCCGGGCCGCGCGAGGCGCCGGAGGTCCACACCTTGTCGGCGGCGAACACCGCCGGCGGCATGCCCAGCTTGTGCAGCCCGTAACCGATCACCGGCTGCGACGAGGCATACATCGGTGAGGAGTCGATCAGGCGCCCGCCGTCGGCAAAGAACTGACGCATCACCTCGGCACAGGAGTCGCGCGCCACAGGGTCGTTGCCGACGTTGAAGGTGATCCAGCTGCCCAGACCGACGAGCGGCAGCGTCTCGCCACTCGACGGCACGGGCCGCGTCAGGATGCCACGCGGCTGTGCCGGCGCACCCGACGGGCGCAACAGCACAAAGGCCCCGCTGGCCGCCAGCCCGCAGACCAGACCACGGCGCGCAAGGCGTATGCGTGAAGGCATAGGAAATCTCCCTGTGACGCCGGTCCGCCGATGCTACCCTGCCGGCGCTGTGCGCCGCAGCCGGCCGGACCCTTCAGGTCCGCAAAATCCCGTGAGAGGGACTATGGGTACTGGGCTCGACAACGTCGAAGGCAAGCTCTTCACCACCCGCGATTTCGCACTCGATCTCGGCGGTAGCCTGCCGCAGTGCCAGGTCGCCTACGAAACCTACGGCACGCTCAATGGCGCCGGTGACAATGCCGTCATGATCACGCACGGCTATACCTCAAGTGCCCACGTCGCGGGCCGCTACGCGCCGGGCAAGGCGGCCAAGGGCGTCCCGCAGGACCAGGTCGGCTGGTGGGACGCGCTGATCGGGCCCGGCAAGGCGATCGACACAACGCGCTACTTCGTCGTCGGCGCCAACGCGCTGGGCTCGGCGCACGGTTCGTCGGGGCCCAACACCACGAATCCTGCCACCGGCAAGCCCTACGGCCCGACCTTCCCCGACGTCACGCTGCGCGATTCGGTGCGGGCGCAGAAGCTGCTGCTCGACAGCCTCGGCGTTAAGCGCCTGCACGCCGTCGCCGGTCCGTCGATGGGCGGCTTCCAGGCGTTCCAGTGGGCCGTGACCTATCCTGATTTCATGCGCGGCGTCGTGCCCACGGTGACGGCACCGAGGATGCGCAGTGGCCTCGATGCCGTCGATACGCTGCTCAAGCGACTTGCCACCGATCCGAACTGGAACGGCGGCTGGTACTACGACAAGGGCGGCATCAAGAAGGTGCTGGAGGAAATCCGATACGACACCCTGGTGCAGTACGGGCAGCGCGAACTGCTGGCCGCCACCATCCCCGATCCTGCGGCACGTGACGCGGCGATCCGGGCGACTGCCCGCGCCTGGGCGGACACCTACGACGGCCACTCGCTGGTCGCGCTGCGCAAGGCGATCAGCCATTTCGACATCACCGGCGACTATGCCCGGATCAAGGCCAAGGTGCTGTACGTGATTGCGCCCAACGACAAGCTGTTCCCCGGCACGATCGGTCCCGGCTACGCCGCCGACCTGCGCAAGGCCGGCGTCGACATCACCTATGTCGAGCTGGTGACCGACAAGGGGCACCTCGCCAGCCACGCCGACGCCGAGCAATGGGCACCGATGCTGCGCGCCTTCCTCGACAGCCTGGCCGGCTGACGCGTGCCGCAGACGGGCCTTCCCCCAGGCAGGGGGAAGCTCACACGATGCGGCACTAGATCTTCAGCACATCAAACCGCGCATCGCCGTCGCGCTGCACCTGGCCGACAAGGTCGACCTCCCAGGTGAGATACTGGTTCATCGCCGCCTCGACGCCCTCGGTGCGGTCGTAGGGCCGGTACCAGACGTCGGTCGGCGGATCGGCCATGCGCGACTGGCCCTTCTCGATCGGCAGGCGCGCGTCGCGCCAGGCGCGCATGCCGCCGTCGAGCACCGCAACCGGCAGCGCCGTGGCACCGTCCTCGACGGCATCGGCGGCCGCGAGTCGCGCGTTGACGCCGTCCGGCGACACGAACACCACCTTTCGGGCAGCCGGCGTTTGCGCCGTCATGTCGGCCAACGTCTGACCGAGACGCGCGCGCACCGCGAACCAGGCGCCGGGGATGTGGCCGTCGCGATAGCGGATCGAGGTATCGAGGTCGACAACCAGTGCCTCGCCGGCATCGACCATGGCCTTCAGCTCGCTCGCGGCAATCGCCGGCACCGCGACGCGGTTGAGGCCGGGTACGGCGCGGCGTTCCGGACCGGTCTCGATCTCGTCGGTCAGCGGCCGATGCTTGAGCACGAAGACCTTGCGCCAGCCCATCTGCAGCAGCCAGTGCGCCGTCATGGTGGCGCGCACGCCATCG
>JAHCJT010000204.1 GCA_026126245.1 Alphaproteobacteria bacterium | reverse complement strand
GCCGGACGGGCGCAAGCAGGGGGAGATCGCATCATGGCCTATCGTGTTGTACTGGTACCGGTCATGGGCGACGCTGCCGACCAGGCGGCCCTGGACATGGCGCGCTCGCTCGGCGAGCGGATGAACACGCATATCGTCGGCCTGCACGTCCGCACACCGTTGGCCACCCTCATTTCGGCCGGCATGTTCGACCCTGCACCAATGCCGGCCCAGGTCATCAACCGGATCGAGGAAGAAATCCGCGCTGGCGCCGCTGCTGCGCGCGACAAGTTCGACAAATGGCGCAAGGCCGCCGGCATCGACACGGCGACGTCACCGGGCCGACTGGCCAAAGCGAGTGCCGAATGGGTCGATGTCGAGGCGCCGCTGGCCGATGAGATCGCCACCCGCGCCCGCACCGCCGACCTGGTCGTGCTGGCGCGATCGGCCCGCGAATATGCTTCGGCCAGCGACGATGCGCTGCATGGCGCGCTGTTCAACTCCGGACGGCCGGCCCTGATCGTGCCCGGCAACGTGCCGAGCGGCCCGTTCGAAACCGTGGTCATCGCCTGGAACGACAGCCGCGAATCGGCGCACGCCGTGGCGGCGGCCTGGTCTCTCATCGGCCGCGCCAAGCGGGTCGTGGTTTTCATCGGTGCCGCCGACGAGGATCGCCGCCGTGCTGCCGACCGCTTCGTGACCCATCTCGCCTGGCGCGGCTATCCGACGGCGGCGATCGCCACCGATGAGTCCGACGACGTCGGCGAGGCCCTGCTGGACGCCGCGCAGCGCGAGAAGGCCGGGCTGATCATCACCGGCGCCTACACGCACAGCCGCCTGCGCCAGTTCGTGTTCGGCGGTGTTACCAACCACCTGCTGGCGAAGGCCACCATCCCTGTCCTGATGGCGCACTGAGCCGGAGGCAGACCGAGACGTCACGACGATGACGGGCATTGCCGAGCTCGATGGCGCGATCCGCGCCACTGAATACTGGGTCGACGACCTGAGGCAACGCCTGGGCTGGCACGATCGCAGCCGTTCCTTGACCGTACTGCTCGCCGCGCTGCACGGCGTGCGCGACAGCTTGCCGCGCAACGAAGCGATCTTCCTCGGGGCGCAACTGCCGCCCCTGCTGCGCGGCCTCTACTACGAGGGCTGGCATCCGGGCCCGCATGCCGCCGGCAAGAGCCGCGCCGCGCTGCTGGACCGGATCCACGACAGCGTGCATCGCGATCCCGGTGTGGACGCCGAGCAGGTGGCACATGCCGTGTTCGCCCTGCTGGCCGCACGTCTGCCGCCGGCCGAACTGGAAGACGCCAAGGCCGCGACGCCGGCCACCTTGCACGGTTTGTGGCCAAGCTGACGCCGGCGCCCGCCTTGACGTCCGGCGCGGCGAGCGCGCCCGCGGACCGACCGCCAATGCCAGACACGATCCGCCTCTTCCTGTGCGGCGACGTCATGATCGGGCGCGGCATCGACCAGATTCTGCCGCATCCGTGCGCGCCGAGGCTCTACGAGCGCGGCGTCGCATCGGCGCTCGACTATGTCGCGTTGGCGGAATCGAGGAGCGGTCCGATCGCGCGTGCGGTCGACGCCGACTATGTCTGGGGCGCGGCACTCGACGTGCTGGCGCGCTGCCGCCCCGATGTCCGCATCGTCAATCTTGAGACCAGCATCACCCGCAGCGCGACGCCGGCCCCCAAGGGCATCAACTACCGTGTGAGTCCCGAAAACGCGGCCTGCCTCTCGGCGTTGGCACCGGACTGCTGCGTACTGGCCAACAACCACGTGCTGGACTGGGGACATGCCGGACTGCGCGACACGCTTGCCGCGCTGCAGCGCCTCGGGATCGCGACGGCCGGTGCCGGCCTCGATGCGGCGCAAGCGGCGGCGCCGGCCTGCCTTGACGTCGCCGGCAAAGCACGGGTGCTGGTCTTCGCTTTCGCCGCCGAGTCCAGTGGCACGCCACGCGAGTGGGCTGCCGACGACGCCATGCCAGGCGTCCATGTGTTGCCCGACCTGTCCGAGGCGACCGCCGCGCGCATCGCCGACGACATCAACCGCCAACGCCAGCCGCGCGACGTTGTCGTGGTGTCGCTCCATTGGGGCTCGAACTGGGGATACGAGGTGACCGGCGCCCAGCGCCGCTTCGCCCAGGCCCTCGTCGAGCGGGCGGCCGTGGCCATCGTGCACGGCCACTCCTCGCACCATCCCCGGCCGATCGAGGTCCATCGCGACCGATTGGTGCTGTATGGCTGCGGCGACTTCCTCAATGACTACGAAGGCATCGGGGGTTACGAGGAATTCCGCGGCGATCTGGTCCTCATGTATGTGGCCGACGTCCGCGTGACAGATGGCACGCTGATCGCGCTCGAGCTGGTGCCGCTGCGTCTGCGGCGCTTTCAGCTCATGCGGCCGTCGGCCCAGGATGTCGACTGGCTGCGCCACACGCTCGAGCGGGCTTGCCGGCCGTGCGGCACGGCGATCGTGCCGCTGGCTTCAGGCCGCTTCGCCTTATCGTGGACCGGTCCGCCGCACGCGCCGCCGCCGACGCCAGCGCCGCTCAGCCCTTGATGCAGACAAGCGGCCTCAGGCGCACCACGCGGCGCGCCAATCCGGCCCACTCGGCCGCCGCCACGACACGGCCGACATCCTTGTAGGCACCCGGCGCCTCTTCGGCGACGCCGCGGGTCGAGGGACTGCGGATCAGGATGCCCTGCCCCGCCAGATCGTCCACGACCTTGCGACCGCTCCATCGCTTCAGCGCCGCATGGCGCGACATGGCGCGCCCGGCGCCATGGCAGGCCGACGCGAAGGCGCGCGCCTCGCTGGTTTCGGAGCCCGCCATGATGTACGAGCCGGTCCCCATGCTGCCACCGATCAGCACGGGCTGACCTATGGCGCGCAGATCCGGCGGCAAGCTGGGGTGACCGGGCCCCAGCGAGCGCGTCGCGCCCTTGCGGTGGACGAACAGATCGCGCCGACGCCCGTCGACGACATGCGCTTCGACCTTGCAGGTGTTGTGCGAGACGTCGAACAGCACCTCCATGTCGATGTCCGGAAAGAAATGCCGCATCACGCGTCGCGCGATGTGGCCAAGGATCTCGCGGTTGGCGAGTGCGCAGTTGATGGCCGCCCGCATCGCGCCAAGATAGCGCTCGCCGAGCTCGGAACGGATAGGCGCGCACGCGAGTTCGCGATCCGGCAGCACGATACCTGCCGCCGGCGCCGCCAGCGCCATCTCCTTGAGGAACTCCGACCCGATCTGATGCCCCAGCCCGCGCGAGCCGCAGTGGATAGTGACCACGACGTCGTCTTCCGCCAAGCCGAAAGCCGCCGCCGCTGCGGCGTCGAAAATCTCCGCCACGGCCTGCACCTCGAGATAGTGGTTGCCCGATCCCAGGGTGCCCATCTCGCGGCGTTGACGCTTCACGGCCTGTTCCGACACGCAGTCGGGCCGGGCGTCGGGCATGCGGCCGCCCTCCTCAATGCGCGGCAGGTCGCGCGCCTCACCCCAGCCGCGGTCGACCGCCCAGCGCGCGCCGCCTCGCAGCATCTGGTCCATCTCCGGGGCATCGAGCGTGATCGCGCCGGTACTGCCGACCCCGGCCGGAATCTGCGTGAACAGCGAGTCGGCGATCGAGGTCTGCACCGGCAGGATATCCTTCACCGACAGGCCGGTGCGCATGGTGCGAACGCCACACGAGATGTCGAAACCGACCCCGCCGGCCGAGATGACGCCGCCGTCGGCCGGATCGAAGGCCGCGACGCCGCCGATAGGAAAGCCGTAACCCCAGTGACCGTCGGGCATCACGTAGGAGGCGCGCACGATGCCGGGCAAGGTGGCGACGTTGCAGGCCTGCAGGTGGACCTTGTCGTCCATGCCGCGGATCAGCTCCTCGTCGCCATAGATGATGGCGGGCACGCGCATGGCGCCGCTCGGTTCAACTTGCCAGGTCATGTCATCGATGCGCGTGAGAGCTGTCGGGTCCATGATCGCCCCCGTTCACACGTCGACCACGCAGCCGGCCGACCACCGGCCGTCGGCGCCCTGCGCGACGCGCAACGCGGTGTAGGTTGCCCCCTTGGGCTCGCACGCCGGTGCGTGACGCGCGACGTCGACCGGTTCGCCGCCCAGTTGCCCGGTCAAGCGCGATCCCCTGATCCGCACCGAGAAGCGGCCGAACACCATGCCGCGCACCGCCATCTCGTAGATGACGGCGTTGAGCCAGTCGACCAGCAGGTACTCGAGGTCCGGTGCGTCGCACGTGACCTCGATCGTCTCGCGCGAAACGACGTCGGCTTCCGTGACGGCCGCCGTCAGCGCGCGCGCCGCGTTTTCAAACGCCGCCTCGACCGTCTCCCCGAAGCCACGCACGCCAAGGTCGGCGTCGTGCGGAAAGTGCTCCCAAGCGGCTGCCGCCATGCTATTGGCCGACGCCATGCGGCCTCCCGTCACCGGCCGAGCGCGTCGAGCGCCGGAACATAAGGCAGGCCCTGCGCCTCGGCCACGGCGCGACACATCACCTTGCCGCTGTGCACATTGAGGCCGGCCCGCAGGTGCTCGTCGTCGCGCAACGCGCCCTGCAGCCCTTTGTCGGCCAGCGCCACGATGAACGGCCGCGTGGCGCGGTTGAGCGCAAAGGTCGAGGTGCGTGGCACGGCGCCGGGCATGTTGGCGACGCAGTAGTGCACGACGCCGTCGACAACGTAGGTCGGCTGGGCATGCGTGGTCGGATGCGAGGTCTCGGCGCAGCCGCCCTGGTCGATCGACACGTCGACCAGCACCGCCCCCGGCTTCATCGCCTTGATGGTGCGCGCCCTCACCAGCTTGGGCGCCATGGCGCCCGGTACCAGCGCCCCGGCGATGACGGCATCGGCCGCCATGCACAGCTCGTGGATCGCTTCGGGCGTGCTGCGTACCGTGTGCACGGCCGCGCCGAACTGGTCGGTGGCCCGCTGCAGGCTGCCGGCACTGCGCGCCACCACCGTCACCTCGGCGCCCATGCCGAGGGCGACACGCGTTGCCGACAAGCCGACAACGCCGCCGCCCAGCACCACCACGCTGGCCGCCGGCAAACCCTCGACGCCGCTCAGCAGGATACCGCGGCCGCCACAGGGACGTTCCAGGAAATGGGCGGCGACCTGCGGCGCCATGCAGCCGGCGACCTCCGACATGGGCGTCAGCAGCGGCAGGCGACCGGCCGCGTCGGTAACCGTCTCGTAGGCGATGGCGCTGGCGCCAGACTCCACCAGCTCGGCAGTCTGGTCGCGGTCGGGCGCCAGATGCAGGTAGGTGAAGATGATCTGCCCGCGCCGCAGCTTGCGGCGCTCGACCGCCAGCGGTTCCTTGACCTTCACGATCAGTTCGGCGCGCGCGAAGACGGGACCGGGACCGGCGACGATTTCGGCGCCGACGGCGGCATAAGCCGCGTCGTCGATGCCGGCGCCAGCGCCCGCACCGCTCTCGACCAGCACCTCGTGGCCATGTGCGACCAGTTCGGCCACCGTCGGCGGGATCATCCCGACCCGATATTCCTCCGTCTTGATCTCCCGCGGCACACCGACACGCATTTTTCGTCTCCGGTTCCCCTGTTGGATTGACGACGCCGGCGTCCTCAGCGCTTCAGTCGCTTCTTCAGGTCGCCCAGCGGGCGAGTGTTCAGCACGTCGCCCGGCTCCAGCCAGCCGCGGCGTGCCTGGTCGACGCCCAGTCGCATGTAGTCCAGCGCCGCCACCGAATGCGCATCGGTCGAGATCGCCAACTTGACACCCATCTCCTTCGCCGCCCGGGCGTGCACATCGTCGAGGTCGAGCCGGTCCGGCTCGGCGTTGATCTCCAGGTAACAGCCGCGCTCGCCGGCCGCGGCGACGACGCGCTCGATGTCCACGTCGTAGGCGTCACGTTCACCCAGCAGGCGACCCGTGGGATGCGCCAGAATCGATACATGGCGGTTGTCCATGGCGCGGATCAGGCGCTCGGTCTGCGCCGCGCGCGGCAGGTCGAACTTGTAGTGGACGGCCGCCACCACGACATCGAGGCGATCGAGGATGCGGTCAGGCAGATCGAGCGTGCCGTCGGCCAGGATGTCGACCTCGCTGCCCTTGAGAACGGTAAAGCCCTTGAGCTGGTCGTTCAGCCGGTCGATCTCGTCGATCTGGCGCCCCAGGCGGCCGGGGTCCAGGCCGTGCGCCACCGTCAGCCGCCGGCTGTGGTCGGTGATCGCCATGTAGCTGTAGCCGCGCGCCCGCGCCGCCGCTGCCATCTCGGCAATCGCCACCGTGCCGTCGCTCCACGTCGAATGCACGTGCAGGTCACCGCGGATGTCGGACAGCGTCACCAGCGCCGGCAATTGCTTCTTGCGCGCGGCGGCGATCTCGCCGCGATCCTCGCGCAGTTCGGGTGGGATTTCAGGCAGGCCCAGCTTGCGGTAGATCTCGGCCTCGGTCGTGCCGGCGATGCGCCGCTTGCCCTCGAACAGGCCGTATTCGTTGAGCTTCCAGCCACGCTCGATGGCCATGTTGCGCAGCGCGATGTTGTGCGCCTTGGAACCGGTGAAATACATCAGCGCCGCGCCGTAGCTGGCCTCCGGCACCACCCGCAGGTCGACCTGCAGGCCCGACCGCAGCACCACCGTGGTGCGCGTCGGGCCGCGCGCCGCCACGGTCGCGACGTTCTCGTACGCCGCCAGCCGGGCGCCAATGGCCGCGCCGTCGCGCGCTGTGACCAGAATATCGAGATCGCCCACCGAATCGCGCCGGCGGCGGAAGCTGCCCGCCACCACGACGTGGCCGACGCCAGCCGCGCCACGCAGGTGATTGACCAGCGCCTCGGCCTCGACCTCGGCAACGGTCAGCCGGAAACGCTTTTCAGCCACCGGCTTGGCCAGCGCCCCTTGCAGCTTGCGCTCCATGATCGGACCGAAGCCGCGCAGGCTCCGCAGCTTCCCTTGCCGGATGGCGCGGCGCAGATCTTCCAGCGACCGAACCCCCAGCTCGCCGTGCAGCAGCTTGACGCGTTTGGGACCCAGGCCCGGCAAAGCGGCGATCTCGGCCAGCTCGCCCGGCAGCTCGCGCTTGAGCCCCTCCAGCAGGTCGAACTTGCCACTGGCCGCGATGCCCGCGATCTTGCCCGCCAGATCGTCACCGATTCCGGGAAGCGCCGACAGCTTCTCGCCGGCCGCCAGCAGACTGGTCACGCTGCGCGGCAGGCCTTCAACCACGCGCGCCGCGCGGCGATAGGCTCGCACCCGGAACGGGTTGTCGCCCCTGATCTCCAGCAACTCGGCCGCCTGGTCGAGCATGGCTGCGATCTCGGCATTGTGAACCGGCATTGTCTGCCCTTGCGCATCTGCGCCAAGACTCACCGCCCGCCCCGGCGTGCCGTCTTTCCTTCCCCACCATAACCTGCCACGCGGCCGCCACCGGCCGCTTGATCCAGATCAGCAGGCCGCCCTGCCGAAATGACCGGGCCCGAAATGCCAACGGCCACGCCGCTGGCGGCGTGGCCGTTGTCGCTGCGGCCGCCAGAGGAATTTCCGGCGGCCGATATTTCTGTGTGGCTCCCCGCCTATTCTGCCGCCATGCGCGGCGCGGCCGCGTCGAGCGCTGCCGACAGGCGCGGCGGCGACATCGGCAGCTCCGTCATGCGCACGCCGGTGGCGCGCGCGATGGCGTTGCCGATGGTGGCCAGCGGCGGCACGATCGGCACCTCGCCGACACCGCGCACCCCGTAGGGATGATGCGGGTTGGGCACCTCGACCAGGATAGTCTCGATCATCGGCAGGTCGGAGGCCACCGGCACGCGGTAGTCGAGGAAGCCGGCATTATCCAGCCGCCCCTTGGCGTTGTAGATGTACTCCTCGTTCAACGCCCAGCCGATGCCCTGCACGGCACCGCCCTGCAGCTGGCCCTCGACGTAGCTGGGATGGATTGCCGTGCCGACGTCCTGCACGGCGGTGTAGCGGTCGATGGTGACGATGCCGGTATCGGGATCGACCGAAAGGTCGGCGATGTGCACGCCGAAGCCCGGCCCGGCACCCTGCGCGTTGAGCTGTGCATGGCCGTTGATCGGACCGCCGGTGCGCCCCGCGGTGGCCGCCAGCTGGGCCAGCGACAGCGGCTCGAACTCGCCGACGTTGCTGCCGGCCGGCCGCGCCATGCCGTTCTCCCACACGACGCCCTCGGGATCGACGCCCCAGGTCTTGGCCGCACGCACCCGCAGCTCGCGGACCATGTCCTTGACCGAGTTCACCACCGCCAGGCCGGTGGCGAAGGTCACACGGCTGCCGCCGGTGACGAAGTTGAAGCCGATCGAGCTGGTGTCGGCGATGATCGGACGCACCTTCTCGTAGTCGACGCCCAGCTCCTCGGCCGCCATCAGGGCGAGCGAGGCGCGCGAACCGCCGATGTCCGGATTGCCCGAAATCACCGTCACCGTGCCGTCCTCGGCGACGTGGGCGGCAGCGCTGGAGTCGGCGCCGACGTTGAACCAGAAGCCGGCGGCCACGCCGCGCGCGTGGCCCGGCTTGACCTTGCTCTTGTAGTGCTCCGAATTCTTCGCCGCCTCGAGGGTCTCGACGAAGCCGATGGTATCGAAGGTCGGACCGTAGCTGGTCTTGGTGCCCTTCTTGGCGGCGTTCTTCAGCCGCAGATCGATCGGGTCGATGCCCAGTTCCTGGGCCAGGATGTCCATCGTCGACTCAACGCCCCAG
>JAHCJT010000203.1 GCA_026126245.1 Alphaproteobacteria bacterium | reverse complement strand
GCTGTCGGGCACACGCACGTTGGTGAAAAATACCTCGTTGAAATTGGCACCGCCGGAAATCTGCTTGATCGGCCGCACCTCGACGCCCGGCGTCTTCATGCTCAGGAAGAACATGGTCAGCCCCTGGTGCTTCGGCACGCCGGGGTCGGTGCGGGTGATGATGATGCCGTAGTCGCAGTAGTGGGCGCCCGACGTCCAGACCTTCTGGCCGTTGATCACCCAGTCGTCGCCATCGCGCTCGGCTCGGGTGCGGATGCCGGCGACGTCGGAACCGGCGGCCGGCTCGGAGAACAGCTGGCACCAGATCTCTTCGCCGTGCAGCGCCGGCTTGACGTAGCGCTGCAGCTGCTCCGGCTTGGCGTAGGCCATCATGGTCGGGATGCACATGCCCAGCCCGATGTCGAAGAAGCCCAGCGGCACCAGGTAGTTCGACTCCTCCTGGCTGTAGATCACCTGCTGGATCGGCGTGCCGCCCAGCCCGCCGTATTCCTTCGGCCAGGTGATGCGCGCGTAGCCGGCGGCGGCCTTCTTGTCCTGCCACGCCTTGGCGCGCTTCAGCAGGTCGACGTCGTCGACACGCGAGCGGATGCTGGTCTTGTCGTCGCTCTTGCGGGTCGCATTGGCATCGAGCCAAGTCCGCACCTGCTGGCGGAACGCGGCCTCTTCCGGGGTGTCGTTGAAGTCCATGGGGTTGTTCCCTTTCATGCCTCCCCCCGGAGGGAGAAGGAAGTCTTCAGGCTGCGTTCTTGCGCTCCAGGCGTGTGACCAGCTTGTCCTTCCACGCCGTCGGCCCGCCGATGGCCAGCGCCAGCAGGCGCGAGCGGCGGTAGTGGAACTGGGTGTCGGCCTCCCAGGTGAAGCCGATGCCACCATGCGTCTGGATGTTCTCCTTGGCGGCGAAATCGTAGGCGTCGGTGGCCGCGACCCGCGCCGCGGCAGCGGCGATCGGCAGGTCGGCGCCACCTTCGGCGTACATCATGGCGCCATAGTAGGCGTTCGAGCGCGCCAGCTCCGTCTTGACGTAGACGTCGGCCAGCTTGTGCTTGATCGCCTGGTAGGAGCCGATGGCGCGGCCGAATGCCTGGCGCTGCAGGGCGTAGTCGCGCGCCATCCACATCGCCGACTCCGCACCGCCGATCTGCTCGAAGGCGAACAGCACCGCGGCGCCGTCATACAGCTCGTTCAGCAGCTGCCAGCCCTTGCCCTTGCCGCCCAGCAGTTCGGCGGCGGCGCCGTTGAACGCCAACCGCGCATGCTTGCGCGCCGGATCGACGGTGCTCACGCGCGTGCGCTCGACGCCGGTGCCCGTCAGGTCGACCAGCGCCAACGACAGTGCCCGGGCGCCCGATCCGCCGCTGTTCACCAGCACGACGGCCAGCGTCGCCGCCTCGCCGTCCGGCACCGGCAGCTTGACGCCCGACAGCTTGCCGTCGGCCAGCGACGCGCGCACGTTGCGCGGCGAAGGCGTCTGTGGCCCTTCGGCCGCCGCCAGCGTGCCGATCGCCTCGCCGCTGGCGAGCTTCGGCAGCCATGCCTTCTTCTGCGCTTCCGAGCCCCAGCGCTTGATTGCCTCGGTCGCGAGATAAACCGACGAGGAGAACGGCACCGGCGCGCAGGCACGGCCCAACTCCTCGGCGATGACGCACAGTTCCAGCGCGCCCAGGCCCGATCCGCCATAGGCCTCGGGGATCGCCGTGCCCATCAATCCCAGCTCGGCAAGTCCCTTCCACACCTCGGCGGCATGTGTTTCGTCGCCATCAAGCACGCGCCGCACCACTTTCATCGAGCAGTTGTCGGCCAGGTACCTGCGCACCTGCTCCTTGAGCATCTTCTGGTCGTCGGAGAAATCGAAATTCATGGCGTGGCCCTGCGCGGCTCGGGGAGGGTTTGCGGTCCTTACGATGGCGCAGATGGCCACGCATGCCTAGCGATTTGCCGTATCCGCCTTCCGGCATGCGGCCCCGTGGCCGCGGGTGTGCCGCACTGCGAACACCGTGATGACAAGTCCGCGACGGCAGATAGATGTGCGCCAGCGGCACTGCCTCCGGCATCACGGCGGAAAATGCCGGCCGCGATCGAGGTCGCGGCCGGCACCGAGTCGACGTCGTCAGGCTGGAGGGAAATCGCAGGGGGCTGTCTTCGGCGGGGCGCGACAGCGGCGCGCCACCGCCTATTTGTACTTGTTCTTGAAGTGGCTCGGCACCTTCTGGGGCGCCTGGCCGTTGGCCGACATGCTGCTGTGATTCTGGTAGGTGCGCTTCTGCAACAACATCGGCGCGTTGTTGTGCGGACCCTGGGGATTGGCGTTCGGCACGTAGATCTGCGGCATCTTCGCCGCCTGGCGGTTGCCAAGGAACCGCTTGATGGCCGCCTGCCGCTGGGCGTCGATCGCTGCCTGTTGCGCCTTGATGGCCGCCATCTGCGCGCTCTTGCGGTCGACCTTGGCCGACGCCGGCGCGCCCTGGCAGTTGGCCGTGGCATGCATGGCGTCCTGGTTCCACGGATTCTGACTCGAGGTCGGCCGCGACGCCTTGTGGTCGTTCACGCTCTTGGCAAACGCCGGCATGTTGGGGACGTAGCACTTCTGCTGCTGCGCCGCGGCCGGAGCTGCCCAGCCGGCGACAGCGCCCATCAACCCGATCGTGAAGAGCCGTGCCGTAATGCGTGCCTTGCCGAACATCGTCGTCTCCGTCGCTGGCTGCCCGACCTCCTCGGGGCCGACGACGGCATTCTGGCGACGCGAGACCCGCCACCCTATGAAGCGCTTCACAGCGCGGGGGGTCGGGCGCGGCCGGCGCGAACCTTGCTGCCGCCGGCGCGCACGGTTACCGTCACCAACGGGCTGTGCCGCAAAGCGAGCGGTGACGGGGGCATGGACGGCAACGCACGGGCGGGTGAGGCCAGGCGCCTGTTTCTCAGCTATGGCCGGCGCGACGCGGCGGATTTCGCCGCCCGGCTGCACCGCGACCTGAGCGACGCGGGGTTCCAGGTTTTTTTCGACACCCAGGACATCAAGGGCGGCCAGCGCTGGGAAGCCGAGATCGAGCGCTCGCTGGACGCGGCGCAGGCGCTGATCGCGGTGCTCAGCCCGCACGCCGTGCGCCGCGGCGGCGACGCCGCCGGCGCGGACGGGCTGGACAGCATCTGCCTCAACGAGATCGCGCGCGCCCGCGAGACGATGAAACCGATCATCCCGGTGATGGTCGAGCCGTGCGATGTGCCGCTGGCGATCAACCGCCAGCACTACATCGACTTCATCGGCTGGCGTCAGTCCGCCGACCGCTACCGCAGCCAGCTGGCGCGCCTGCTGGCCGATCTGTCGATGCTGTTCGACGGCGGCATGCCCAACGCCGCGATCGATCGCGTCGCGGCAGCCTGGAACTTCGCGGCGATCATCAGCGAGAAGACGCGCCACTTCCACGGTCGCGACTGGCTGTTCAACGAGGTCGACACCTGGCGCGAGACGACGCGCGAGCCGGTGCTGCTGATCGTCGGCGATCCCGGCGTCGGCAAGTCGACCTTCATGGCCGAGATGGTGCGCCGCGATCCGGGCGGCCGCGTGCTTGCCTGGCATTTCTGCCAGGCCGAAACGCCGGCGACGATCGAGGGCGGCCGTTTCGTGCGTAGCATCGTGGGCCAGCTGGCCCGCCGCCTGCCCGCCTATGCCGCCCTGTTGCAGGCGCCCGATGTCGCCGATTGCGCGTCCGGGGACCAGCGACGCCGACCCGGCCAGCGCCCTGGAGGTCGCGTTGGTCGACCGCCTGGCGGCGATCGCGCCGCCCGATGCCGATCGCTACCTGCTGATCGACGGCCTCGACGAGGCCATCGTGCCGGCGGCGCGCAGTCCCAACATCTGCGACCTGCTGGCACCGCGGCTCGACCGCCTGCCGCCGTGGCTGCGGATCGTCGCCACCAGTCGCCGCGACGCCGCCGTGCTCAACCGCCTGGGCGGGCCACGCCTGCGCCGCATCGACGCCCGGGATGAGCGCAACCTCGACGACATCCGCGGCTTCATCAGCCGGCGACTTGAATCGGGCGACCTGGCGGGCGAGATCGCGCGCCACGGCGCTGCGATCGGCGACGTCGCGACCGCCCTGCAGCGCCAGAGCGACGGCAGCTTTCTCTACGCCCGCCAGGCGCTCGAGGCGATTGCCCGCGAACAGCTCGACCTTGACGATCTGGAGGCGCTGCCGCTGGGACTGGGCGGCCTCTATGCCCGCTTCTTCACCCGCACCTGGCCCAACGAGACCGCCTATGCGCCGGCGCGGCGCGCGCTGGAGGCGATTCTGGCGTCTCGCGAGCCGCTCAGCGAACAGCAGATTTCGAGTATCGCGGCCCTGCAGGGAGGCCGGCAGTTGCGTGCCGTCATGGAGTCGCTGACCGGCTACCTCGCGCGCAGCGACGAGGGCGTGACGCTCTATCACAAGTCGCTGGCCGACTGGCTGGTCGACCGCGAGGTCTGCGACGGACGCTACGCCATCGATCGTGCCGCCGGCGCCGAGCGGCTGGTGAACTACGGCCGGCGCTGGCGCGAGCTCGAGGACCTCTACCCGCTGCATCATCAGCCGGCCCACCGCGCCGAAGCGGGGCATGTGGACGAGCTGAAGACAGGGCTGGCGGACGGCGCCTTCGCGCGCCTCAAGCTGGAGCGGCTGGGCGATGCGTTCCAGGTCGCGGCCGATTTCGGCATCCTCGCTACTGCTCTCGCGGCGGCGGGGCGCGACGCAGAGTTGCCGGCGCTGCTGGCGACCGGCGACGCGACGCAACGCGATGCCGTGGTCTCGGCGCTGGAGCACGCCACGATGCCCAAGGCGCGGCTGGCCGACATCGCGCGGCGCACGGACCGACAGTGCCGCCCGTCACGCTGGCGGCCGGGCGCCAATGCGTCGATCGCCGCGATGCTCAACGGCCGGCTGGCGGCGCTGCGGCTGGCGACAACGGCGGGGGTCGACGATGTGGCGGTCGACGCCGCCGCCGACCGCAACGCCGCCGTGCGTGTGCTGGCCGTGCCCTACCTTTATCGGCTGTGGCACGACCATCGCGAGCACGGCTGGCGCGCCATCGACTTGCTGCGTGAGCGAATCGTCGGCCCGGCCGGCCTGCCGCGCGGCGACGCGCTCGACGGCTTCGGCGGCGTGTCGCTGGCCATCCTCAGCCGGCACTTCGACGATCCCGAGGCCATGCAATGGCTGCGCGCGCAGTGGCGCACCCTGGTGCGCGACTTCCTGCAGTCGCCCATGATGCGCGTTGTCGGCCGGGGCTGGGTGCTGTCGGCACTGACGCACGGCCTGGAACTGCTGTTCGCGCGCCAGCCCGACTACCAGCCGCTCAATCTGAGGGAGCTGGCGGCGATGTACCGCCGCCCGCCCGACGCGCGCCGGCCGGCGCTGCAGGTGGTCGACCATCTCGAATGGCCGGAGCGCGGCTACCGTGGCGTCGTCGACGTGATGCGGCGCACCGAACTGCCCTTCGACGTGCACCTGATGCTGGCGGCGGAGCGCACGCTGGTGTTTCACGCCGCCGCCGATCCGGGCGGCGTGCTGGACGCGCTGGAGGAGCTTCACCGGCACGGCTGCGCCTGGTTCCGCCAGTCGGTGCTCTACGCCGGCTTCCACCTGCTCCGGCGCGCTGCCAGCGTCGAGCCCGGCTGGATCGACCGCTACCTGGCCATGACCCGCGAGGCGATCGACTCGACTCGGGCAACGCTCGTGACCGAAGCCGGCCGCTATCAGCTGATCCCGCACATGGCGTGGGCCGACGTCGTGGTGGCCAGGCACCGCCCCGGCGCGCCGCCGCAGCTGGTGCCGGGCTTCTTCGACGATGCCATACGGCTGGGCGACATGGACTACGCGCGGCGCACCATCGCCGCGACGCAGGTGCTGAGCTACGCCTACAGGCTCGACCGTGTCGCGCTGGAAACATTGCGGCCGATGGTGGCGACGGACGACCCACGGCTGCGGCCGGCGCTGGTCGAGGTGCTGGCCAACATCCGCTTCAACGCCCAGCGCCCGGTTGATGACTTCCTCGCCGAGCTCAAGCGCGGTGACCTGGCGCGCCGCGTGGCGGCCACGGCCCCGACCGTGAAGGCGGCCGACTTCCCGACCTGGATCGACGAATTCTTCAATCACCTGCTGGTCGATTCCGACGACTTCCGGCGCGAGGTCGTGGTCGCTTTCCGCCAGGCCGCCGAGATGCGCAGCGCCGCGCAGCTGCTGCGCTGGGTGCTGCTCTGGGTCATGCACCTGATCGCCGACGGCCCAAGACCGACCTGATCGCCCGGCCTGCCGTCGATCCCCACCGCAGCCGGCTACGCCGTCGGTAGCTTGCGGCAAACAAAGGCGCGGTGCGGCACCGGCGCCAGGCTGGCGCGCGGAAAGACGCGGCTGAAGGCGATTTCCTCCTGAACGACGAAGCCGCAGTGCGCCAGCACCGGCCGCCATTCGGCCGGGCTGCGATAGCAATGCGCCTGATCGTGCGTTTCGACATTGAGCCGCCGATCGGCACGCTCGACCACGGCCCATTCGTCCGCCGTGGCCGGCGTGTCTTCCAGCAGCATGAAGACGCCATGGGGCTTCAGCACCCGGCCGATCTCGGCGAGCAGGCGCCACTGCGAGTCGTAAGGCACGTGGTGCAGCACAAAGGCCATCCACACCGCCTCGAAGCTGCCGTCGGCGAACGGCAGGCGCATGCCGTCGGCCGTGAGAAACTGCCAGCGACCGGCGGCCACGCGGTCCAGCCGGCGTGCCAGACGATCGGTGGGCCGCCAGACGGGATCAATCGCCACGCAGCGGCGCTGCGGCGCGCGCGCCAGCACTTCCTCCGCCACGTGACCGAAGCCGGCGCCGACATCCAGACAGAGCCCGTCGGCCGGCAGATGGCGGTCCATGGCCGCCTTGGCGACGATATCGCGGGCGCGTCGCCGCAGGATCGCGTCCAGCGTGCGGGCCCGCAGCAGCGGCCGCAGCAGCCAGTCGGGCAGCAGGGTCGGCTGCTCGGCAGTCACGGGCGCTTCCAGATCCACATCGATCGACATCGTCACTCTCCACCAGGACGGCTGCGGCATGCCGCGCCCGCGGCGCGCTCCGCATGACGCCCATCCTGCGTCGACCGCACGGCTGCGGTCACTGAAGCGCTTCATAGGGCAGCCGGGGGTGCCGGCCGTATCAAGGGGTCACCGCGGCCGACAAGCCGTCGCGCCGTCGATCGAAACGAGGAGACTTCTGATGCCCGCCATCAAACAACTGCATGTCGCGCTGGCGATCGCCACGACGGCTATCGGATTGGTCGTCAGCGCCACCGCGGCCGGCGCCGCGCCGCTGCGCCTGGCCGATACGCCCATGACGCGCGGCAGCGCACCCGGCCATGTCCTCGCCGGCTATGACGCGGCCGCCGAACGGGCCCGCGCCGAGGCGCAGCGCCGCGAGGCCCAGGCCCGGCAACAGCAGATGCAGGCCCAGCAGCGCGCCAATGCCGAGCGCGCTCGCGCCCAGGCCCAGCGCCAGCAGGCACAGCAGCAGCAGCAGCGTGCCTACGCCGAACGGGCCCGCGCCCAGGCCCAGCGCCAGCAGGCGCAACAGCAGCAGCAGCGTGCCGATGCCGAGCGTGCGCGGGCCGAAGCCCAGCGTCGCCAGGCGGAGCAGCAGCGCCAGCAGCAGTCGCGCCGCTAGTCGCCACGCCGCCACAGCCCCAGCCGCCGGGCGGTCCGCAAGAGCATCCTCAGGGCCTGTCCGTACCCCACGGTACGGGCAGGTCCATTGTTGCGTGGACATCGCCGTGCCGTCGCCTGGGTTGGACAACGTCATCGCAAGCCATGGCCGCAATCCGGGCGCCACGCGCTGTGAAGCGCTTCAGCGCGTGGCAAGAGCGATGCGTGTACCTCGGCATCAGCACGGCCAAACCCGGCCGCTGATTGCGATCATCGAGGAGACACATGATGTTCATGACAAGACGCACGACGATGCTGGCCGCCCTGGCCCTGGCTTTCGGCACGACCGCCGCGCACGCCACGGCGCCGCGCGGCGCCGACGCCTTGCCGGCAGCGCGCCACGCCGATCCGGCACCAACCCGGGTTGCCGGCAGAGACGATGAAGAACGGCGGCGACGTGAGATCGAGAACCGCGAGCTGACGCGCAAGCTGCGGATCGAGCGGGAACAGCGGGAGCATCAGCGCCAGCTCGAAGAGGCGGAGAAGGCGCGGCGCTGGCGCGAGATCCGCGACGGCTGCAAGTACGGCCGCGGCCGCTGCTGACGCGGCGCGCCCGCCATCACGCCCCGGGGGCGCGGACGCACCGGCCGCTCGCGCGTGAACCGCAAGCCCGCGCTCCCGTCGCCTGCCCGCTGACCCGACCGCGTCAGCGTCCGGCACGACATCCCGGCGGCAGCCCGCCGTCGGGTTGATGGCGGCAGGACATCACCGTATGCTCGCCGCGCCGCATCCGGCGGGGTTCCGGACGGCACGGGAGCCGGATGACGGGACCGCTGGACGAGGTACTGGCGCTCGAAGCCGCGGGCCTGTTCCTGTCGGCCCACGACCGCGCCATTGCGGCACTGAGCGACGGCGAGGACGACGACCGCCTGCGTCACCGTGCGGTGCTGGCCCTGGCGCGCGGCGGCGCGACCCGGCCGGCGCTGACGCTGTTCCATCGCTTCAAGCTCGCCGGCCACGCTGATCCCGATATCGCCGCGCTGGAAGGACGGCTGCTGAAGGACC
>JAHCJT010000202.1 GCA_026126245.1 Alphaproteobacteria bacterium | reverse complement strand
AGGTCTCTTGTAAGCTATTGAAATTATTGATAAAATAGAGAGTGGCTGGGGGACTAGGATTCGAACCTAGACTAACGGGGTCAGAACCCGTCGTTCTACCGTTAAACTATCCCCCACCGGTCCGGCCGGCGGACGGCTGGCGATCATGTAGCGGCGTCCGGCTCGAATGGCAAGCGGGCCGCCGGCGGCCCGTGACGGCCTGATTTCCCTCGCCGATCGCCCAACGCTTGGGTACCATCCGGGGCGGGAGAGGCTGAAAAATGTCGGAGGCGGGCTCCGGAGTCGGCGGCTGGCGGTGCGGGCGGTTCGCCCATACGTTCGCCTCCATCGACCTCGGCACGAACAACTGCCGATTGCTGGTGGCGCGCGCGTCGGCCACCGGTTTCGACGTGCTGGACTCTTATTCGCGGCCAGTGCGGCTGGGCGAGGGCATCTCGGCCCAGCAGACGCTGTGCAGTGGCGCCATCGACCGCACCTTGGAGGCTCTGGAAGCCTGCGCCGCCAAGATCCGCAAGGCCGGCGTCACCCGATCGCGTCATATCGCCACCGAGGCCTGCCGCCGGGCGGTCAATGGCGCCGATTTCCTGGCGAGCGTGCGCGAGCGTACCGGCCTGCAGTTCCAGATCATCACGCCCTATGAGGAAGCCCGGCTGGCCCTGGCAAGCTGCGAGGCGCTGGTCCAGCGCTGTTCGTCCAACGTGCTGCTGGTGGATATTGGCGGCGGATCGACGGAGGTCGTCTGGGTGGCGGCCCGTCCACGCGAGGATGGGCGTGGCGGTGCCGATCTGACCATCCTCGACATGATCTCCGTGCCATGGGGCGTCGTCACCCTCACCGAGGCGCGGCTGGCCGGGCTGCCGCACGGTGCGAAGCTGGCCGACGGCGTCTACGAGCAGATGGTGCGGCACATCATGGACGCGCTGGCACCGTTCTGTCGGCGCAACGGTGTTGCCAAGAGCATCGCGGCCGGCGGCGTGCAGATGATCGGCGCCTCGGGCACCGTTACCACGGTTGCCGCCTATGGCATGGGCCTGAAGCGTTATCACCGCGCCACGGTCGACGGCACCAGCATCGAGCGTGATGCCATTTTGCGCATCGGCGGCAAGCTGGCCGGCATGTCGGTGGCCGAACTGGCGGAGCTTCCCTGCATCGGCTGGGAGCGCGCCGAGCTGGCTCTGGCCGGCGGCGCCATCCTCGAGGCGGTTTGCCGTCAGTGGCCGGTCGGCCGCGTCGTCGTTGCCGACCGTGGCCTGCGCGAGGGCGTGCTGGTCGACCTGATGCGGGAGGCCGACCGCGAGTGCGATCCCCTGACGCGACGTCCCGACCAGACGGCGTTTCCGGCGTCGTGAGCCGCTGATCCATCATGGCGCGGGCAGGAGGGAGCGACCGCGGCAAGCGTGGCGGCGGAGTCGCCGGCCGCAGGGCGGCGGTGCGGGTGAAGACGGCACGCGGCCGCACGGTGTCGTCGGCGCGCTGGCTGGAGCGTCAGCTCAACGATCCCTACGTGCAGGAGGCCAAGCGCCTGGGCTACCGCTCGCGCGCCGCCTTCAAGCTGGCGGAGATCGACGACCGCTTCCATTTCCTGCGGCCGGGCGCGTGTATCGTCGATCTGGGCTGTGCGCCGGGTGGCTGGTGCCAAGTGGCGGCGCAGCGGATCCGGCCGCTGGAAACCGGCGGTCGCATTGTGGGAATCGACGTCACCGAAGTCGAGCCGATTGCCGGCGTCACGATCCTGCATGAGGATTTCATGAGCGACGCGGCGCCGGCGCACCTGAAGGCGGCCCTCGACGGTCCAGCCGATGCCGTGTTGAGCGACATGGCGGCGCCAGCCACCGGCCATCCCCAGACCGATCATTTGCGCATCATGGCCCTGGCCGAGGCGGCACACGACTTCGCGCGTGAAGTGCTGAAGCCGGGCGGCGTCTTTGTCGCCAAGGTGCTGCGCGGCGGCACCGAGCGCACGCTGCTGGAGCACCTGAAGCGCGACTTCACGACTGTCCGGCATGTCAAGCCGCCGTCAAGCCGCGCCGACTCAGCGGAGATGTTCGTGGTGGCCACCGGCTTTCGAGGTGGTGATTGACGGCGATCGGGTTTCGTCGTTGGCTGCGCCCGCGTGTGGCGCCGATGTGCGCCCGACCCCTCGAAGCGTGAGGAAATGACATGCCGATCTCGATGTATTCGGCCTCCGTGCCGGTATTCCAGCGCCAGCTTGGTGCGCTGGGCAAGATCCTCGACAAGGCGATAGCGCATTTCGCCGCCAGGAAGGTGGCGGACGACGTGCTGCTGCAGACGCGGCTATACCCCGACATGTTCCCGCTGGTGCGCCAGGTGCAGATCGCCGCCGACTTTGCCAAGAGCACGCCGGCGCGGCTGGCCGGCACCGAGTTTCCGACCTACGAGAACAACGAGGCGTCGTTGGCCGACCTCAGGGCGCGGATCGACAAGACGCTTGCCTATGTCGCGACGTTCAAACCAGCGCAGATCGATGGCAGCGAAGCTCGCGAGATCACGCTGCCGATCGGCGGCAATCCGATGACCTTCAAGGGGGAGGTCTACCTGCTGCACTTCGCCATGCCCAATTTCTATTTCCACTGCACCACCGCCTACGACATCCTGCGCCAGGGCGGCTTGGAGATCGGCAAGCGCGACTTCATCGGCGGCATGTGAGAGGCGCGCCGGCGTGCCCGATCCGCACGTCGTCGCCTTCTACGATCGTCATCCCATCAGCGCCGAGCGCATCCTGCAGCGGCTGCGCGCGGCCGGCTGGTCCGGCGAACGTCTGACTGCGGCCCAACTGTGGCCGCACGACCAGGATCACTACGGCGGACTGGCGGCCAACGACACGTTGGCGGCGCGCGCCGGCATCGGCCCCGAAAGTCGCGTGCTCGACCTGTGCTCGGGGCTGTGCGGGCCGGCGCGCCACAACGTGGTTACGCGCGGTTGTGCCGTGGTGGCGCTGGAGCTCAACGCCGGTCGCGCCGCCGGCGCCCGTCGGCTCAACGCGCTGGTCGGGCTGGATGATCGCATCGCGGTAGTGCAGGGCGACGCTACGGCGCCACCTTTCGCCGAGGCGACCTTTGACGTCGTCTGGAGCCAGGAGGCGTTTCTCCACATCGCCGACACGCCGGCGCTTCTGCGTGCCGCCCGCCGCGTCCTGAAACCCGGGGGGCGGCTCGCTTTCACGGATTGGGTCGCCGGGGCCGGTCTGACCGCTGACGATCGCGGTCTGATGGCGCAGGGGATCGCCGCCCAGGCGATCTATCCGCCGGACGTCTACGAGGCGTTGCTCAGGGAGGCCGGGTTTGCCGACGTCCGGCGAGAGGACCTCTCGGCAGCATGGCGGCCGATCCTTCGGGCACGACTGGAGATGTACCGGGAACTGCGCACCGAAGCGCGGCGTCTGGGCGACGGCGACCCGCACGCCGACTATGTGCGTTTCTACGAACGCTTCGTGGATCTTGTCGTTGCGGGCGCCCTCGGCGGCGCCCGGTTTCTTGCCATTGCCTGACCGGGCCGAGCGTGCGCCATGCACGTCCGAGGGGACGATCGTTTGTTGCCGTCGCTCGGATGTTCACGCAAGAAAGCGCCGCAGTCAGGGCCGGCGATCACAACAACACGGCGCATGGCCCCCATATCTTGTCCAAGCTTGGCATCGGGGGCGCGATGTGTATGATGGCGCGCCATTCACGGGAAGCCCGGGATGGCAATTGGCGCCATCCCCGATCGCGGAGGTGGCCATGTTCCAGGAAGCACTGACGTTCGATGACGTGCTTCTGAAACCTGCCGCTTCCTCTGTCCTGCCTTCCCAAGTTGCCACACAGTCGCGGCTGACGCGCACGATAGACCTCGGTATCCCGCTGATGTCGGCGGCGATGGACACGGTCACCGAGGCGCCGATGGCCATCGCCATGGCGCAAGCCGGCGGCATCGGCGTGATCCACAAGAATCTGGAAGCTGACGCGCAGGCCGACGAGGTCCGCAAGGTCAAGAAGTTCGAAAGCGGCATGGTGGTCAACCCGCTGACCATCGCACCCGAGGCGCCGCTGGCCGATGCGCTCAAGCTGATGGCCGACCATCAGATCTCCGGTATTCCCGTCGTCGAGAAGGGCAGCGGCAAGCTGGTGGGGATCCTCACCAACCGCGACGTGCGCTTCGCCACCGACGTCATGGCGCCGGTCCATACCCTGATGACGCGCCAGGTGGTGACCGTGCGCGAGGGAGTCGGCGCCGACGAGGCCAAGCGACTGCTGCACCAGCACCGTATCGAGAAACTGCTGGTGGTCGACGACGCCTACAAGTGCATCGGCCTGATCACCGTCAAGGACATCGAAAAAGCCAACCGCTTTCCCGGCGCCAACAAGGACGAGAAGGGCCGCCTGCGCGTCGCGGCCGCCACCGGTGTCGGCGACGACGGCTATCGCCGCGCCGAGGTGTTGCTGGGCGCCGATGTCGATGTGATCGTGGTCGACACGGCACACGGCCATTCCAAGGGAGTGCTCGACGCCGTCAACCGCATCAAGAAACTGAGCAACTATGCCCAGGTCATCGCCGGCAACGTTGCCACCGCCGACGGCGCCAAGGCGCTGATCGATTCCGGCGCCGATGCCGTGAAGATCGGCATCGGTCCAGGGTCGATCTGTACGACGCGGGTGGTGGCCGGCGTCGGCGTACCGCAGTTCACGGCCATTCTGGAGGCGGCCGAGGCCTGCCACGCCGCCGGGGTGCCGGCGATCGCCGATGGCGGCATCAAGTTTTCCGGCGATCTCGCCAAGGCGATCGCCGCCGGCGCCGACTGCGCCATGATCGGCTCGCTGCTGGCCGGCACGGATGAGGCGCCCGGCGAAGTGATGCTGTATCAGGGCCGCTCCTATAAGACCTATCGCGGCATGGGCTCGATCGGCGCCATGGCACGCGGTTCGGCTGATCGCTATTTCCAGCAGGAAGTGACCAGCGAACTGAAGCTGGTGCCCGAGGGAATCGAGGGCCGCGTGCCGTACAAGGGCCCGGTCAGCAACATCATTCATCAACTCGTCGGTGGCCTGCGCGCCGCCATGGGCTATACCGGCAATGCGACGATGGCGGACATGCAGAAGAACTGCACCTTCGTGCGCATCAGCGGCGCCGGCCTGCGCGAGAGCCACGTTCACGATGTCGAGATCATGCGCGAGGCGCCGAACTACCGGCAGAACGGCTGACCTGCTGCCAGGGCACTTGGTCGTACGCGACGGCATGGCGTGTGACCTTCTTCGCGGCGATGGTGCAAGCGTGCGCGCGGCGGTGCGGCCGGAGATAGGCCGATGACCCCGGGTGCGCGCCTGGCGACCGCCATCGAGATCCTGGGGGAAGTCCTGGCGCATGCGAACCGGCCGGCCGATGCCGTGGTCGGCGACTATCTGCGGTCGCGCAAGTTCATCGGCGGCAGCGACCGGCGCGCCATCACCGAGCGGGTCTATGGCGTGCTGCGGCGGCGGGCGCAGATCGAATGGTGGCTCGCGCATGCTCGTCACGCCGGCGAAGTGTCGCCGCGCATGCGGGTGTTCGCCGACGGCGTGCTGACCGACGGGCTCGTGGTCGACCGCATGGAGAAAACCATCGACGCTGGCCGCTATCGCCCGGCGTCGCTGACCGACACCGAGCGGGCCACGCTCAAGCGCCTGGAGGGCCACACGCTCGATCATCCGGCCCAGCCGCGTGCCACGCGGTTGAACATTCCGGCCTGGATCGAGCCGCACCTGGAGGTGGCTTTCGGCGATGCCTTCGATCGGGAAGTCGCGGCTCTGGCCGAACCGGCGCCGGTCGACCTGCGGGTCAATCCGCTCAAGGGCGCCCGGGCGCAGGCGCGGGCCGCGCTGGCCGAGGAGGGGATCGAGGCGGTCGCCACCCGCCTGTCGCCGTTTGGCCTGCGCCTGAAGGCGCGCGCCTCGGTGGTGTCGACGCAGGCCTTTCGGGACGGTCTGGTCGAGGTACAGGACGAAGGCTCACAACTGGTCGCCCTGCTGGTGGGGGCGCGGCCCGGCATGCAGGTGGTCGACTACTGCGCCGGGGCCGGCGGCAAGACACTGGCGATCGCCGCCAGCATGCAGAACAAGGGCCGGGTGGTGGCCTGCGACGTGTCGGCGTTTCGTCTTGAGCGATCGGCGCTACGCCTGCGTCGCGCCGGCGTGCACAATGTCGAGCGTCGCACATTGGATGCCGAGGGCCGCAAGTGGCTGAAGCGTCATGTCGGCAAGTTCGACCGCGTGCTGGTCGACGCCCCCTGTACCGGCATTGGCACCTGGCGGCGCAACCCCGACGCCCGATGGACACTGACGCCGGAGGATGTCGCCGAGCTGCCTGCCAAGCAGGCCGATATCCTGGCGTCGGCGTCCCGACTGGTGGCGCCCGGCGGGCGGCTGGTCTATGCCACCTGCTCGCTTTTGCCGGTCGAAAACGAGTCGCGCGTCGATGCGTTTCTCGCCGATCATCCCGACTTCGCCGTTGTACCGATCGGGGAGGCATGGCGCGACAACGTGGGCACGACCCTTCCACCCGGTACAGTATCGCGCGATTGCCTGCGGCTGACGCCGGCGCGCCATCACACGGACGGCTTCTTTGTCGCCGTCCTGGAACGCAAGGCGTGACCATGCGGGTTCGGCCGGCACGCCCCGCAGACGCCGCGACGCTGGCGCGCATCTACGTCGCCGCCTGGCGCGACGCCTATGCCGGCATCCTGCCCGACGGCATGCTGGTCGGGATGTCCGACGTGCGCCATGCCGCCGCCTGGCAGCAGGAGCTGGCGGCGCGCGATCGCCACAGCGACACGCTGGTGGCCGAGGACGATGACGGCGTGATCGGCCTGGTGACGGTGGGCCCGGCGCGCCGCGCATCGCGCGCCCAGCTCGAAGGCGGCGAGATCTACCGGCTCTACGTCGCGCCCGAACATCAGGGCGAGGGTGCCGGCAAGGCCCTGATGATGGCCGCCTTCGACTGGCTGATCTCGCGCCAGGTCGATGCTGTGATCGTCTGGGTGCTGGCCGAGAACCCGTCGCGCTTCTTCTATGAGGCAATGGGCGGCCGGCGGCTGGGCGAAAAATCCGACTCGATTGGCGGCGTCAAGGTGCGCGAGATCGCCTATGGCTGGACCGATCTCGTCGCCGCCCTGGACAGGCTGGCGGCACGGTGAGCCCGGCACCGGATCGTCGACCCGCGAACGGCCGGCTGCGCGCGAGTCGACGGGCCACAGGCCGCGACCGAAGCCCTCGCCGCCGCTCAGCGCTCGCGCCAGACGGCGGCGGCGGATCCGGGATGGCCGAAGTCGCGCGGCCGCAGGCCGGCGTGGAACCACAGGATGAAAGCGTAGATGTCGTACACCGGCAGGCGCAGCGCGGCTTGCAGCGCCGCGGCGTAGGGGCCCATGTTGGTGCATTCCAGCACGATGGCGCCGACCTCCGGGTGCTTGGCAACCAGGTCGCGGCCGGCATCGAGAATATCGGCTTCGGCGGCGGCGACATCGAGGCGCGCCTCGTTGTCGATCAGCACCCGCGTGAACTCGCGGCGCCCTTCGGCGCCGACCACCGGCGTGCGCGGATCGACGCCGACCGCCTCGAAATGTGCCGGCGTCAGGGTCGCGGCATTGACCGTCAGCACGCCGACCCGGCGGCCCGGTGGCAGCAGGCTTTGCACGAACGGGATCTGCATCAGGCTGGAGGTCGCCACGGGCACGCCGACGTGGCGCGCCAGCTCGGTCTGGTAGATCGACAGGAAGCCGCAATTGGTCGTGATCCCGTCGCAGCCCAGCCGGACCAGCTCCAGAGCCGCGGCCTTGAAATCGTCCAGCAAGCCGGCCGCGCCGCGGCGCACCACCCGGTCGGGCGAGGCGCCGCGCACCACCCGGTACATCACCGGAAACGGCCAGGTCTCGGCATTGCCCATATCGCCGGGAATGCGCGGGAACTGCGCCTCCAGCATCAGGATGCCGAGGCGGGCGCCGTAGACCGCCTTGCCGCCATAGGCAACGCGAGGGTGATCCTGGTTCATGGGAGGGGTCCGTCGGCTCTTGTAGAATGGCCGCAGCCTAGCAGGCGCCATCCTTCCGGCAAGACGGCAGGGAAATTCTGAGCGATGCCTCCATCCGACGCTCCCATCGTCGTCATCGGCGCCGGCATCGTCGGCGTGTGCGCCGCTACCTGGCTGCGCCGCGACGGTCATGCCGTCACCCTGGTGGACATGAACGCCCCGGGCGAGGGCGCGTCGTTCGGCAATGCCGGTTGCCTGAACGGCTCGTCGGTCGTGCCGGTGGCGATGCCCGGCGTGTGGAAGAACGTGCCGGGCTGGCTGTTGGTTCCCCTGGGACCGCTGGCCATCCGCTGGTCCTATCTGCCTGCCCTGGCGCCGTGGCTGTGGCGGTTCATCCGCTCGGCGACGCCGGACCAGGTCGAAGCCCAGGCGCGTGCCCTGCGACCGCTGCTGGCGCCTTCGGTCGAGACCTATCGCGAGCTGCTGCGCGAGGCCGGCGCCGAGCACTTGGTGCACCGCGCCGGCCACCTGTTCGCCTATCGCACGCGCGCCGGCTTCGACAAGAACGCCGCGGCCATGGCGCTGCGCGAGCGCAATGGCATCCAGATCGACACGCTGGGCGCCGACGACCTGCGCCAGCTCGAGCCGGGACTGTCGCGCGACTTCCAGTATGGCCGCCTGGTCTCCGAGAATGGTCATTGCGAGAATCCGCACGCCATGGTCAA
>JAHCJT010000201.1 GCA_026126245.1 Alphaproteobacteria bacterium | reverse complement strand
CCGATGAAGGCCTCCGGCGCCTTGTCGAGGCCGCGCACGATGTCCTCGCGATACCTGATCTTGCCGGCCTTCACCGCCGGCGGCACTTCCTGCCAGAAGCCCTGCATCTCGCCGAAATGGTCGCTGACGATGAAGCCCTTCACCAGTGCCCGCTTGACCAGCAGCAGGCGCCAGTCGGGTCCGGGCATCATCTGCATCTCGTTGTACTGCGAGATCAGGCCGCACAATGGCACGCGCGCGTGGTCGTTGAGCTGCGGCACGACGGCGGCCTGGACGGCGCCACCGACATTCTCGAAATAGACGTCGATGCCCTTGGGGCAGGCTTCGCGGATCGCCTTGAACAGGCTGTCGCCGGCTGCCCGGTAGTCGACACAGGCGTCGAAGCCGAGCTCCTTCACGACGTAGTCGCACTTGTCCTTGCCGCCGGCGATACCCACGGCGCGGCAGCCGCGCAGGCGCGCCAGCTGGCCGACCACCGAACCGACCGCCCCGGACGCGGCCGACACCACCACGGTCTCGCCCGCCTTGGGCTGGCCGATCTGCATCAGGCCCCACCATGCCGTCATGCCCGGCATGCCCAGCACCGACAGCGCCGTCGAGATCGGCGCCGCGGCAGGATCGAGCTTCATCGACATGGCGCCGTCCGACACCGAATGGCTCTGCCAGCCGGCGTAGTCGACGACGAAGTCGCCCTCCTTGAAGCGCGGATGGCGCGACTTCACCACCTGGCCGACCGTTCCTCCGACCATGACGTCGCCGAGATTGACGTTGGCGGCGTAGCCCTTGGCCTCGCTCATGCGGCCGCGCATGTAGGGATCGAGCGACAGCCAGATGGTGCGCGACAGATACTCGCCGTCCTTCGGTTCGGGCAGCGCCGCGTCGACTAGGTCGAAATTGGCCACAGTCGGCTCGCCCTGCGGGCGCGACTTCAACAGGACGCGTCGATTCATCTCGGCCACAGCGGACTCCGTTTGCAATCGTGGCCGCACCGTAGTGGCAATGTCGGTGCTGCGCCAGCATGCCGACCGGAGCGTTTGCTGCGCGAAACGGACGGCGCGAACCGCTCAAGCAGAAGGCCGACACGACGCGAGCCGCGCCGCGCCGGCACGCCCCGCCCGACGGTCAGCGGCTCGGCTGGCGCACAGGGGCTCGGCTAGAAGCCGACCATCATGCGCGGCAAGACAAAGCTGTAGGCCGACGCCAGCGCGACGCCCAGCAACAGGGCGACGAGCAGGTAGGCGGCAATCTCCCACCACCTGGCCCGCTCGGACGGATGCCAGTGGTCGGCAACAAAACGGTGCAAACGATCTACCGCGGCCATTGCTTCCTCCAGCGGCGTAGCCATGCAGGCATGGCATCGGCGGGCGAACAGGGTGGCTCGGTGCAGATTCATGTAAGCCCTTCCTGGCGCATCCTCAAGGCCGGCAGCCGTCGGAATGCGTCACGGCGTTGTTGGGCTGAGCGTCCGGTCAGCAGCATGACAAACCGCGACGGTCCATCGCGGCCATGCCGCACGCGGTTGGTGACACGCCAGCGGCCGGCCGCCATCGCACGCACCACCGACCAACTACACTTCGCGTATCGGAACTGCCGGCTTCGTCGACCGGCGCCCATCTCGACTTGCCGCGGCACCGCCGCCATCATCGCGCCGGCATGCCAAGTTCCCTGTCGCGCACCTTCGTATGCCTGTCCGGCGCCTGGATGGGCGGCTGGTCGTGGCAGTTCGTCGCCGAGCGGCTGCGCGCCGCCGGCCACGTCGTCTACACGCCGAGCTTCCGCGGCCTGGCGGAGCGGGCGCACGAGCTGTCGCCGGAGATCAGCAACGAGAGCTGCACCGACGATGCCATCGCCTGTCTCCAGGACAACGACCTGCACGACATTGTGCTGGTCGGCCACTCCTTCGGCAGCCTGATCGCCGCCCTCGTCGTCGACCGCATCCCCGACCGGGTCGCGCACCTGGTGATCATCGACGGCGGCATCGCCCGCAACGGCCAGTCGATCTTCGGGCGCATCCCGGCCGAGATCGCCGCCAAGCGCCAGCGCCTGGTCAAGACCGTCAAGGGCGTGAAAGTGCTGCCGTTCGCGCCGGTCACCAGCCTGATCATCGACGACATGGAGCTGGCGCAGTGGACGCACCGGCAGCTCACGCCGCATCCGCTGCGCTGCTACACCGAGCCGATCCATCTGCGACATCCCGCCGGCAACGGCGTGAAGATGACCTACATCGCCTGCGTCAAGCCGCGCTACCCGGTTTCAGCCGGCAACCACGAACGTGTGCAGGCCATGCCCGACGTCCGCTTCCGGCCGATCGCGGCCGGCCACAACTGCATCATCTCGGCCCCCGGCCTAGTGGCCGACGAACTGCTGGCGATCCCCTAGCCGCGTCGCGTTGCCGGTACCGCGGGACGGGAACCGGACCCGACGATCCCTTGCCTCACGTCCGGCCGCTTGGCTACGGTCGGGACATGACCGAGCTTCCCTACCCCCTTGTCGATCTCGACCTCGCCGCACCGCTCGACATCCACCGCGCCACCGTGCTGCCGGAATGGATCGACTGGAACGGCCACATGAACGTCGGCTTCTATGTCGTGGCCTTCGACAAGGCGACCGACACGCTGTGCACGCAACTCGGTGTCGGCTGGGAGTACACCCGCGACAAGATCGGCATGACGTTCGTGCTGGAGGCGCACGTCACCTACGATCGCGAGGTGCGCGAAGGCGACCCGCTGCGCATCACCACCCAGGTGCTCGATTATGACGCCAAGCGCGTGCACTACTTCCACACCATGCATCACGGCGAGCACGGCTGGGTGTCGGCGACCAACGAGCTGATCCTGATGAACATCGACTACCAGTCGCGCCGCTCGGCGCCGTGGCCGGCGGAGACCTTGCGCCGGCTCGAGCTGATGGCGGCGGCGCACGCCAGGCTGAAGCGGCCCGAGAAGGCCGGCCGCGTCATCGCGATCCGGCACCGGTAGCGCCCGACCGCCCCAATGCGCCACGATCCGGGATTGCCATGCCCGACCGCGACTACATGGGCCGCACCGCCGGCCTGCCGGCGACCGTCGACTCGCTGACGCGCGATCTGTCGGCATTGGGCGTGCGTGCCGGCATGACCTTGCTGGTGCACAGTTCGCTGTCGTCGATGGGCTGGATCATGGGCGGCGCACCGGCCGTCATCGCGGCCCTGACCGCGGCGCTTGGCGATGACGGCACGCTGGTCATGCCGACCCATACCGGCGACTTGTCCGATCCCGCCGCGTGGGTGGCTCCACCGGTGCCGGCGGCATGGCATGCGCACATTCGCACCCACATGCCGGCCTACCATCCGGCAACCAGCGTGACCCGGCTGATGGGTGCGATTCCCGAAAGCTTCCGTGCCCACCCGCATGTGCGCCGCAGTGCCCACCCGCGGCAGTCCTGCGCCGCGCGCGGCGCGCAGGCCGATTTCGTGACCGACCATCACGCGCTGGACTGCGCCATGGGCGAGCGATCGCCGCTGGCCCGCGTCTATGACCTCGACGGCCAGGTGCTGCTGCTGGGCGTCGGCCATGACCGCAACACCTCGCTGCATCTGGCCGAACATCGCGCCCGCTATCCCGCGCGGCGCAAAAAGTCGTTCGGCAGCCCGGTGATGGTCGACGGCCAGCGCCGCTGGCTGGAGGTGCAGGATCTCGACTTCGATGACTCGGACTTCGCCGCAATCGGCGCCGCCTTCGAGCGCGAGACGGCGGACGTCACGCTCGGCCCGGTCGGCTACGCCACGGCGCGCCTGATGCGCCAGCGGCCGCTGGTCGATTTCGGCGCAAGATGGATGAGCGAGAACCGCAGGGCGTGAGCCGATCCGTCAGTGCACGACTGGCATCCCGAGCGACGCCAGGGATGACCGCGCGTGCAAGCCGCGATGCCGAGCAGCAGGCTGCCGCGCCCCCTGGGAGGCGGAACCCAGCCTCACCGGCCCTTGAACACCGGTTTTCGCTTTTCGGCGAAGGCCAGCATCGCCTCGCGCGAATCCTCGGTGGTGCCCAGCTCGGCCGTCATGTTCTGCTCGAAGCGATAGCCGTCGCGCAGGCTCATGTCCTCAATGGTGTTGAGCGAGTGCTTGGCGAGCTTCATCGCCACCGGGCTCTTGGCGGCGATGTCGCGGGCCAGCGACAGCGCCGTATCCATCAGCTTGTCGGGCGGCACGCAGGCCTCGATGACGCCCAGCCGGTAGCACTCGGCCGCCGGTACGCGGTAGCCGGTGAACATCATGCGCCGCACCAGCGAATGGCGGCCGAACAGTCGCATGGCGTGGCGGCCGCCGCCCATCAGGCCGACGTCGATTTCCGGCAGGCCGATCACCGCGGTCTCCGACGCCACGATGATGTCGCACGACGCCACCACGGCCAGGCCGGCGCCCAGCGCCGCGCCGTTGACGGCGGCGATCACCGGCTTGCGGCATTCGACGATGCTGTGGAAGCACTCGCGCGCACGGCGGTTGTGGCCCCACTGCTCGCCGGCGGCGCGCTCCTTGCCAGCGCGGCCCTTGATGTCAGCGCCGGCCGAGAAGACCTTGCCGGCGCCAGTGAGGATCGCGACCCGCACGTCGTCGCGGTCGCTGATCTCGTCGAACACCGACATCATGTCTTCGTGGAACTGCCGGTTCTGGGCGTTGACCGGCGGGTTGTTCATGGTGACGGTCGCGATGAAGTCGTCGACCTGCAGGCGAACGGTCTGGCGGTCCATGGGTCGCGTGCCTTCCCTCGTTGGGCGTTCCTCAGGCCGCGATTGGCGCAGGAATCGCGCGGCCGTTCAAGCCGACGCGCTGCGGACGTGACCTGCGACGGCCACGCGCCCGATGCCGCAGGCCAGGCGGGACGGGTCAGAACTGGTAGCCGGCACCGACAGCGAAAACCGGCTGCCAGTGCCGGTGCGTCACGGGGCTGGCCGCGGCGTCGCCCAGCAGCCGCTCGATACCCGCTTCGAGGCGGATAAAGCCATGCTCGACCGGCTGGAAGTGCAGCGCGACACCGCCCTCGATGTCCTTGAAACCGGCGCGCGCGGTGGTGACGGGCAGGCCGCTGCCGGTGGCCTGGTTCTGGTTGACGCCGAAATAGGCCTGCATGTAGCGACGATTGGCCCAGGTCGTGCCGACGCTGCCTTCGATCGCCAGCTTGTCGGCCAGCGCGATGCGCAAGGCGTAGCCGAGATTGACCGTCAGGCCGTTATCGCCGCCCAGCGTGCGACCGGCATCGGCGGTGAACTCGCCGAAATCCGTACGATAGGCCGCCGCCAGCTTGGCGACCGGCGCAATGGCGATCTTGCCCAGCCCGTGCGCCGGACCGTTGTTGTTGCGTCCTTCGGAGTAGTCGATCGACGGCCCGAGGCGGAAGCCGTTGGCGCGCAGCGCCCAGACGCCCAGACCGTTGTCGTTGTTGAGAAAGACGCGGTCTTTCCAGGTGAGGTCGGCCATCGGCACGACCTGCAGGCTCATGCGCCGCGACCCTTCGAAGGTCGGTGCGAGCGCAAGACCGCCGCCGACATAGCCCTCCCAGTCGGCCTTCTTCGACGACTCGTCGCCAGGCGCCGATTGCGCCAGGCACGATGACCCGCCAACGCCTGGTGCCGCGGCAAACGCCAGAAGCAGCGCCATGACACGCAACGCTGCGCGGCGCCGTCCGCGACCACGGCATGGCCGCGGCGGCCGCATGGCAACGGCCAGGCGCGCGGCCATCACGAGTTGGCCAGAGCCTGCAACGCCTGGCCGCGGATGCGGTAGGGCAGCCAGCTCTCGATGTGGGCGCAGCCGACGGCCTCATAGAAGCGGCGCGCCGGATTCCAGTGCAGCACGTTGAGGTCGATACGGCCGTAGCCTTCGTCGCGGCATTCGCGCGCCAGGGCCGCCATCAGCGCCCGCCCGACGCCGGCCTCGCGCACCTCCGGCTCGACCCAGATGTCCTCGAGGAAGATGCCGCGGCGCGCTTCCCAGACCGAGTAGTTGAAGGTGTACAGCGCGAAGCCCACCGGCCGGCCGTCGAGCTCGGCGATCAGGGTCGCGAACTTCGCAGACGGCCCGAAGCCGTCGCGCGCCAGCACGGCGGGCGTCGCCTTCACCGCGTCGGGCTCGCCCTCGAAGGTTGCCAGCGCCACGGAAAAGCGATGGATGGTCTCGGCGTCTTCGCGCGTCGCGCGGCGGACTGTGACGGTCGACATGGCGCCGGCGGCCTCAGAACGACAGGTAGCCGCCGTCGACCGGCATGACGACTCCCGTCATGTAGCTGGCCGCGTCGGAGCACAGGAACACCACCGGCCCCGCCAGCTCCTCGGGCAGGCCGCAACGGCGCATCGGCACGTGCGTCAGATACTGGCGCAGGCGCTCGGGATCGGCGCGGGTGTCGGTCGTCATCTCGGTCTCGATGATGCCCGGCGCGATGGCGTTGGCGCGCGCGCCGTGTGGCGCCAGTTCGTTGGCCAGCGCGCGGGTGAACTGCGCGATCGCGCCTTTGGAGGCCGAGTAGGCCGCCGAATTGGGCGGCGTGACGAACGACTGGATCGAGGCGACGTTGACGATGCTGCCTTTGGTGGCCTTGATCTGGCCGAGGAAGGCCATGGTGACGTTGAAAGTGCCGTCCAGGTTCACGTCCAGCGTCGTGCGCCATTTCTCGCGCACGTCGCCATCGGACAGCCGGCCGCGCAGCAGCACGCCGGCATTGTTGACCAGGATCGATGCCTTGCCGTGCCGCGCCTCGATGTCACGCGCCAGCCGATCGCAGGCCGCCGCATCGCGCACGTCGAGCGTCGCGGCGCTGGACGTGCCGCCGTCCTGGCCGATCGCCGCCGCGCTTTGCCGTGCCAGATCGCCATCAACGTCGCTCACCACCACAGTGGCGCCCGCCAGGGCCAGACCGCGCGCGATCGCCGCGCCGTTGCCACGGCCCGCACCGGTGACGACCGCGACCCGCCCGTCGAGAACTCCGCCTGCCACGTGAAATCCCCCCTCCTCGGATCGAGTCGCCCTTGCTGCTCAGGCCGGCGGCGCCAGGCCGCCACGTGCCGCCTCGACGGCAGCGCGGATGGCGGCCTCGTCGCCGACCTGGTTGGCCAGCAGCAGGATCAGTCGCGCGTCGAAGGCGCGGCACTGGTGTTCGTCGAGGCCCTTATGGGCATCGACGATCAGGTTATACACGTCGTCGGGCCGTGTCAGATTGAGGTCGCGCTTCAGCCCCGCCATCGTCACCTCCCCCGCCGACCCGAGGCAAGCCGCAAGGCCGCCTCGAGTGCTGTGGCGTCGAACGACCGCCAGCGGCCAGCCACGACCTGATCGGGCCGCACCAGATAGGTCGTGCCGGCACGTGCCGCGCAGCGGCGCGCGAGGATGCCCTCGACGTCGCGCAGCACGGTCCAGCCCGATGCGCGGCCGTCGCCCTCGCGCACGACCGCCAGGCGCCGGACGGCCATCGGCCCGTCGGTCAAGTCGGTCGCCGGCGCCATCGGTACGTCGGCCGGCCTGTCGGCAAACGTGAGGATGGCGAAACGGCCGGCCACGGCTTCCGTGGCCCAGGTGTCGGTACCGTTTGCCAGCGGCGCGTCGGGCAGCACGTCGCCCGGCGCCGGCGCCACGCCCCAGTCGCCGCCGTCGCTACGCGCGTGCAGTGGCGAGTCGGCCAGGTGCGTCGGGCGCGACAGCCGGCCGCTGTTGACCATGGCGCGGGCGAACGGAAAGTCGCGCGCCAGGTCGAGCACGGCGTCGCGCAGGACGCGGCTGGCCGCGAATTTCGGCGTGATGAAATCCGTGCTGCGGGTCGACTGGCGGATGTTCTCGCGCGCCGCCTGGACGCGCTCGACGCTGTAGCTCTCCAGCAGCGCCGCCGGCGCCGCGCCGGCGACGACCAGCGCCAGCTTCCAGCCGAGGTTGTCGGCATCCTCGACGCCGGAATTGCCGCCGCGGGCACCGAACGGCGACACGACGTGCGCCGCATCGCCGGCGAAGATCACGCGGCCATGCACGAAGCGCGACAGGCAGCGACAGGTGAACTTGTAGACGCTGGTCCACTCGTGGTCCCACTGCGCCTCGGGGCCGAACATCATGCGCAGACGGCGGTCGATGTTCTCGGGCCGGCGCTCGACCTCGGCGTCGGCGTCGCGGCCAAGCTGAAAGTCGACGCGCAGCACATCGTCGGCCTGGCGGTGCAGCAGCACGGAGTTGTCGGGATGGAACGGCGGGTAGAACCAGTATTTGCGGATATTGGGCAGCGCGGCGCGCATGCGGATGTCGGCGATCAGGAACTGGTCGTCGAACACCTCGCCCTCGAACGGCAGGCCCAGCAGGCCTCGCACCGTGCTGCGCACGCCGTCGCAGGCGACCAGCCACTGCGCGCGCAGCGCGTAGCGGCCGTCGGGCGTCTCGACATCGACCGCGACGTGATCATTGGCCGGCCGCACCCCGGTGACCTTGTTGCGGAAGCGCAGGTCGATACCGGCGACCTCGCGGCAATGCTCGATCAGGAACTGCTCGCAATAGTACTGCTGCAGGTTGATGAAGGCGGGAAAACGCTGGCCCGGCTCGGGCTGCAGGTTGAAGCGGTAGACCTGCCGCTCGCCGAGATAGACCTCGCCGGTGTCCCAGGTGACCCCCTTGGCCACCATGCGGTCGGCGACGCCCAGCCGATGCCAGATCTCCAGGGTGCGCTGCGCCTGGCAGATCGAGCGGCTGCCGATGCTGACGGTGTCGTCCTCGTCGAGCACGGTCACCGCCAC
>JAHCJT010000200.1 GCA_026126245.1 Alphaproteobacteria bacterium | reverse complement strand
CGAGCTGAACCAGCCGCTGGCGGTGATCCGGATGGCGGCGGAAAACGCCATCGAGGAATTGGAACTCGAGCCGCTGGCCGATGCCGGCATGGCGGAATTCCTGCTCTCCAAGCTCAAGCGCATCGCCGACCAGACCGACCGCGCCGCCAAGGTGATCAACCAGCTGCGCGCGCATGCCCGCAAGGGCGATGAGCATCCGGCGCCGTTCGACGTGCCGGAGGCGGTGCACAGCGCGCTCGACCTCGTGCGCGAGCAGCTCAAGCTCGACGGCGTGCGCATCGACGTCTTCAGCGAGGACTGCCCGCCGACCATCGGCTATCGCTCACGCTTCGAGCAGGTCATCATCAACCTCATGACCAATGCGCGCGATGCGATCAAGATGGTGCCGGCCGCCGAGCGCGAGAAGCGCCCGGGGCTGATCGAGGTGCGCATCGGTCCAGGTGCCGATCCCAAGCGCCTGCACCTGTCGGTGCACGACAACGGCCCGGGCATTCCGGCGCAGGCGTTGGATCGGCTGTTCGAGCCGTTCTACACAACCAAGCCCAAGGGACAGGGCACCGGCCTGGGGCTGTCGATCTGCCACGGCATCGTGGCAGAAATGTCCGGGTCACTGACAGCGCGCAACCACGAGGATGGCGGCGCCGTGTTCGAGCTCGATCTGCCGGTCGCGCCGAACCGCACGTTCGCCGAGGAACGCGAGATCGCCCCCGCCGCGTGACAGGGCATCCAGGCATCTGGCGCGGCCGGCGTCCGGATCCCGGCAGCGATCACCGATATCACTGTCCGTCCGGCGCGAAATGCCGGCTGCATCGGCTCACACCGACGCGCCCAGTCGCCAGCACTGGATGAGGCCGACGTTGCGACCATCGACCGGGTCGACGGGGCGAAAGCTTGCCCGGCTGTCGGGCGCCAGCGCCTGGTAGAACCCGTTGCTCACCAGGATGTCGCTCGGGCCGGCGGCGGCCATGAGCCGTGACGTCATGTTGAGGGCGTCGCCGATGAAGCCGTGGTGCGCCGCCGAAAAGGCCCGCAACGGCATCAGGCTGACATCGCCCAGGGCGATGCCGATATGCACGCCGCGCGATTTCTGCACGCGGTCGATGCGGCTCTGCCAGTGCTCCGATACCGAGTTGCCGATATCGACGAGTCGCCGCGCGCAGCGCAGGGCGTCCTCCGCGTAGCCCGGCCGACGGTCGGGAAATCCGAATACGCCGATGGCTTCGTCGCCGACGAACTTGTCGAGCATGCCGCCGGTCTCGACGATGGCCTGGCGCGCCTGGGAATAGAACGCGGTCAGCGAATGGCGCACCAACGCCTCGTCGCGCGTATCGCGCACATAGGCTGAGAACGAGCAGATGTCGGCCATCACGATCGCCACGCCGCGGTAGATGCCGGCGCGCAGCACTTCGTCCGGTCCCAGGCCCCGCTCGCGCGCCAGGCGGCGCAAGGTCCACGAGCTGAAATGCCAGAGCAGCGTCGAGGCCAGGGCGTCGTCGGCGCCGGCGAAGGCGCCGCGCCATTCGGCGCGGCCGATCGAATCGCGGATGGCCCGCACGTTGCCGCGGCTGAGTCCTTCGACCCGCAAGCCGAACGACTCCTCGATACGGCGGCAAATCTCGCTCTCGCCCCAGATGTCGACCGTCAGGGTCGGGCACAGGCGCCGGCTCAGGGCCGCCGCGAGCGCGGTCCGCGCCGCGCCGTCGCCATGGTCGGTCACGACCACCAGCCGCCGGCACCGTGTGTCGGGATTGGTGGCGTACTTGCGCGCCAGACGCTCGACGGTCTCGTCGGCGCCGTAGCCCCATTTCACCTCGACGAAATACGGCGCCTGCGACTGCGGCGCGACGCGGATGTCGGCGAACAAGCCGGGTTCACCCAGCCGGACCTCGCGGATCGTCTCGACGCCTTCGGGCACCAGGCCATCGCGCTCGACATGCTGGGCGCGCGCCAGCTCGCAGCAGATCTCCTCGAGAAACAGCCGCACCTCGCCGGCGGCCGCCGTTTCGGCGGGCGCCGGCATCGCTGCGCTGCCGCCGCCAGGCGACGCGGTTCTTTGTTCGGCAGACATGCGGTTCCCGTCCTGAACGTCAGGCGGGAAAGATGGCACAGCCGCCGCATCAAGAGTACCGCCCGGGCGATGACGCGAGTTCACCGGCCGGCTCTCGGGGCGTCAGGCCGGGATCGGCGATGGTTGGCGGCTATGTCGCGTCGGCCGCTACGATGCAGCCGGCATCGACCCAGGCACGCAACAATCCGGCGGCGCGCTGCGCGGCCCAGGCTTCAGTAGTTTCCTCGCCGGCCGGCGCGAAAGCGGACAGGCCATCGCACAGGTCGGGGAACGCCATGCCACCGCGCGCCGCGTCGAGCATCCAGGCCTCGTCCGCTTCCGTCGACCGGAACTGCGTGTCGGCATCGGGTGCCGTGCGCCAGATCAGCCACTCGACGCCGGGACGGCCAACCGGATTGTCCGGGTCGACGGCCGGCGGTACGTCGAGGTCGCCCGGTTCGCACGAGTCGCGCTGCAGCCAGGCTTGCGGCACCTGGTGGCGCAAGGTCAGGCGGCGCAGCGACGGCACGAACGACAGGCGCAGCGTCGTCCACGCGTCCGGCGGCAGCGCGACCACGTCGTCGAATGTCAGCGGCTCGGCATCGGCGGCGTCGAAGGCCTCGCCCAGCGCCCATTCGAAACGCGCCATCTCGGCGGCCGCCGGCGTGTCGCTGAACGGCGGCGTGGCGGCCAGGAAGGCCGCGACGTCGCGGCCAAACCAGCGCACCGAGGGGTGATGCGAGGGATGGGCGGCGATATAGGCGCGCGCCATGGTGTCGAAATCGTCCGGTCCGACCAGGGCAAGCAAGCCGGGATAGTCGGTCTGCAGCGCCTCGATCAGCCGCAGCGCGTAGGCCTCGCGATAGACGCCCAGCAGGATTTCGCGATCGGCCTTCCTCGTGTCGAGCACGCGGGCCCGCAGGGCATCCGGCGCGATCGCCTCGCCGGGGACTTCGACGCTCGTCCGACGGTCCGGCGGTGCCACCGGCGCCTGCTGCATCCAGGCGCGGAATTCGGCCTGCAGGCGGGCAAGCGCCGTCATGCCGCCACCTCCGCGGGGGCGCTCAATGCTTGGGCGGCGACATGCCGGGCGTGATCCAGTTCGGCCAGCAGCTCGGCGTAGGGCGGGATGTTGTCGTCGCGTTCGATCATGGTCGGCACCATGCCAAACCGTCGGATCGCCTCACCGTACAAGCTCCAGACGTTGTCGATCACCGGATGGTCGTGGGTATCGATGATGTGCGTGCCGCAATTGAGATGGCCGGCAAGATGGATCTGGCGCACCCGGGCCGGCGGGATTGCCGCGAGATAGGCGCGGGCATCGAATTCATGGTTGAAGGCCGAGACGTAGATGTTGTTGACGTCGAGCAGGATGTCGCAGTCGGCGCGTTCGGCGACGGCGACGAGGAAATCCCACTCGCTCAGTTGCGAGTCGGAATAGCGGACGTAGCTGGAGACGTTCTCCAGCAGCATGCGGCGGCCGAGGAAGTCCTGCACGCGCTGCACGCGTTCGACGACATGCGCCAGCGCTTCTTCGGTGTAGGGCAGCGGCAACAGGTCGTGGAGGTTGACCCCGGCGTGGCCCGTGAAGCAGAGGTGGTCGGACATCCAGCGCGGCTCGACGCGCTGCGCCAGCGCTTTCAGGGCCGCGAGATAGCTCATGTCCAGCGGGTCGACAGCGCCGATGCTAAGCGATACGCCGTGCAGCACCACGGGATAGTCGCGGCGCAGGCGGTCGAGCCAGTAGAGCGGCCTGCCACCGGGCGCCATGTAGTTTTCGCTGAGTGCCTCAAACCAGTCGACCTTGCCGGGCGCGTCGGCGATCTCCTGGTAGTGCTGATGACGCAATCCCAGCCCGAACCCCAGCCCGTCGGCCACGGCGGTCGCGCTGTTTCGTCTGACGGCGTGCGGCATGAAATCCCGTGCCACGGTTCGTGGTATGTCGTGTCGTGTTGCTGCGAAACGACGGGCCGCAGCCCGCCAGCGTGGTCGCCCCGGTTGCGACCGTGCCATCAGCACCGGGCGCCGCCGACGTCGCGGGGCGCCCGGTGGAAGGACCTCCGGCGCTACGCCGGAAGCGTGCTACTGACAGTGATCAGATGACCTTGCCGCCCTTGCTGGTGCACTCGGCCGCGTCCTTGGCCGACGTCCAGCCCTGGCCCTTGCACGCGTTCTGGCCCTTGCAGGCCGACGACGCCGTCTTGCAGGCCGACGTGCCCTTGCATGAGTTGATGCCCGAGCATTTCACGCCATCGGCGGCCTGCGCCACGGAGGCGATGGACCCGGCGGCGAACATCGCTGCCGCGGCGGCGGCAATCAGTGCAGTCTTCTTCGACATTCTCTTACTCCCTCGATCGTCGTCGCGTCGGATCGGAGGATCCGCTCCGTCGCGCTGCCACCATCGCCTCCTCGCCACTCACCGGAAAGTAACAGCTTGGCGAGTGTCGCCTCGCGCGCCATCACGTCCGCGCGAGGCGACGGTCGTTTCGCTGCCGTCGCGAAGACTACATGTAGCGCCGTCGCCTAGCGGTTGCGGACTCCCGTCGGATCGATGAAGCCGACGACGTCGAATTCCTTGGCGAGGCGCGGCAGGATGATGGCGCCTTGCGCCTCGGCCAGATCGATGCCGGCCAGCGTCTTGAACGGCGGCGCGTGGCCGACCAGCAGCACGCAACGACCGCCCGGTTCGCGATTGGATACGATGATGCGCAGCCGCTCCACGGCCGCTGCCTGCTCGTTGGGCGTTTGCGTGGGATGGTAGAGCAGCTCCGGCAGAATCTGTGCCGGGCGATTGGCAACCAGTTGCGCCGTGTCGCGACAGCGGCAGAACGCGCTGCTTGCCACCTGGCCATAGCGCACGCCCAGGCCCTGTAGCAGGGCGCCGATCGCTGTGGCCTGCGCCTTCCCGGTCGGAGTCAGATTGCCCTGCCACAGGCAGTCTTTGATGTCTTGCAGGGCCGGTTCGGGCGTCGCCTCGGCCTGGGCGTGGCGCAGATAGATGACGTAGCCGCCGTGGCGCAAATCGGCCGCCAGGTCGCGCGGGGCAGTGCTGCAGGCCACCAACGGCGTGGGCAGAAGGGCAAGCAGCGTGCGTCGGCGAAGGGGCATGGCGTCATCGCAGGTTCTGGTCGGGCGCCGGATTATGGAGTGCCCGTTGCCTGCGCGAAACGTGGAATAACCCGACGTTTCGCCCACCGCCCGTCACCTTGAACGGCACCGTCGCCGACCGTAGGGTGCCTGCGCCATTGCCCGCTTGATGGAACTGGTAGACATACGGGACTTAAAATCCCGAGGCCGAAAGGCCGTGCCGGTTCGAGTCCGGCAGCGGGCACCAATCGCCACAAACCACGGCCGATCCTGCGCAAGGGCGGGCAGGCGCCTGATGGAAGTGAGTGACCACTTGCATTTCATGCCTTGCTGTGGTAGGCCATGTGCAGCCGGAAGAGGGGTGGCTCATGGTGGCGCGGGTGCTGCGAATCCAGATCACTGGCATGGTCTCGCCACCCGACGCCAAGCGGCCGGTTGCCCGCGGCGACTACGTCGCAACCCAGGTCCCGCCGCGCAAGCGCGCCGCCGACCTGCGTGCCGAACCGATGCCGCGATGGCGCCTGCGCAAGCTCGACGCGCAGGGCAAGCCACAGCCATCGGGACCCGATTTCATCCTGACGTTCCGCGATCTGGCCGACTACATCGAGGCTAGACGCATGCGGGTGGTGGAAGGCGATTTCTTCTGAGGCGGGCGATCGGCGCGGCGTGGGGCCGGTTGCCGCGGGCACCGCCGGCGACCTCGCGACGATCAGCGGAACAGCAATTGCGCGCGCGCCACGTCGGCGGAAAAGGCCCGGTAGCTTGTATTCACATCGTCCGGCGAACGACTGTCGCGGGCGACGATCAATAGTTCCAGCGACGCCTCCATGCCGTAGCGCGCAGCGACATCGGCGGGCGGCTGGAGCCAGGCGATGGCCGTCTCGATGCTGGGCAGAAATACAAACCGATCGCCGACCCGCAGCCGAAGCGGCCGGGGGAACGCCAATTCATGGCGGCACCGTTCCAGATTCAGCCCGACGGGCCGGCCAGCGATCATGCCTTCAGACCCTCTCGCTAGGGGACTCGGGTACAGCACCGCCGCCTGTCAACTCCAGCGTGTGGCGAAGGGAGTCGATGATTCTCCTCAGATGCTCGCGGACGTCCGGATCCCAGGTTTCGCCGGCCCAGTCGGCAGCTTCGGCTAGCGTCCGGATCACGCGCACGCTGTTGCGGCCCTGCACGCGCAACGGTACCCGAAGACGCACAAGACCTGAGGTGTCCATTCGTGACCGCCAGTCATTGGCCCGAGCCCGTTTGCGGGCCGGCTGTTCGCCAGCAGCGTGGAGAGGGCGGCGGTATCGGGCCGGCACGTGATTGAAACGCCCAAACAGCGCCAAGAGCGCCCACCCCCGACATACGCGCACATGGACCGGATATCGTCAAGCACGGCGCTTGAGCGGCCTTGCGGACAGCCGGCAGCCGCCGGCCGGGGACGCATCGCGGCGTCGTGGCCGGCCCGGCACGGCGCGCCGGGCGCGATCACGCGGGGCGCCAGGCATCGCCGGGCCGCGGCCGCATCGCCGACGCCAGGCGGAGGGGCGCGCGCCTAGATCAGCTCGCTCTCCCTGACCACCCGCTCCTGGTTGTCCTCTGTGTTGCGCACCCGATACTGGTTGTCGTTGTTGTCGGGCGGCAGTTGGCGGACGACCTCGTAGCGACCGGCCGGCGTGGCGGTGAACGAGCGGCTGCCGGTCACGCGCACGAACTGGCCGGGTTTGAACTTGTGCGCCTTCATGGTTGTCTCCGTGGCTTGGGTGGTCCACGGCCACCGGCAATGTCATGGGCGCACACGCCATCAGGCGGCGGCGGCAAGCGAACGCAAATCGTGGAAGCCCCGGCACACTAGACGATTGCCACTGCGCTGTCTTGGCAGATATCGCGTCACAATCCCAGGAATCGCACGGCGTTGCCGTGCCGGACGCGGTCGGCCAGCGTCGGCTCGAGCGGCGCGAGGTGGCTCTCCAGGTCCTTCACGGCACCCGGATAGGTGCAATCGTAGTGAGGGTAGTCGGCGCCCCAGATGATGCAATGGTCGAGGCCCAGTTCCGCCAGACGCGGCAGGCGGTGGGCCTCGTCGGCCTCGATCGAGATGAAGCATTGCCGGCGGAACAGTTCGGACGGCTTGTGCTTCAGCCACGGCACGTGGTGGCGCATGACCTCGAAATGCTCGTCCATGCGTTCCAGCCAGTATTCCAGCCAGCCCAGGCCCGACTCGAGGAACGCGACCCGCAACGACGGGTGCCGGTCGAGCACGCCGCCGGCCACGATGTCGAGGCAGGCCGCCATCTGCTCGAAGGGATGGCAGATCATGTGCACGAAGAAATTGTTCTCGTAGCGACCCGACGCGAAGCTCGGCATCAGCGAGCCGAAGCTTCCATGCACGGCCGCGAACAGGCCGTGGCCGGCGACGGCGCTCCAGAACGGCTTCAGGCTCTCGTCGTAGAGCGCCAGACCCTTGTAGCGCTCCGGCCGGAAGCAGACACCCTTCAGGCCCAGCTTGGCGATGTGGTCGACCTCGCGGGCCGCCAGCGCAACGCTCTGCAGCGGGACCACGCCGACCGCGTCGAGCCGCCCGTGTCCGTCGCGGCACATGTCGGCAATCCATTCATTATAGCCGTGGCAGGCCGCTGCGGCGACGTCGGGGTCCTCGATGTCGCCGTTGAGCAGGTAGAGCGACGGGAAAAGCAGGCAGCGCTCGATGCCTTCCTCATCCATCACCTTTACCCGCGCCGCGCCGTCGTAGGAGCCGGGCAGGATATCATCCCAGGTCGGCACGTTGTCGGGATCGTCCATGCCCGACGGCACGCAGGCGGCGGCCGGCGGCAGGTTCCTGCGCTGCACCCCGTTGACCCAGATCCAGTCCTGCCCGTCGCTGTCGCGCTCCAGCCGGATTGCCTGCTCGCGGTAGCGCTGCGAGATGTATTTGTTCCACAGATCCCGCGGCTCGCAGATATGGCCGTCGGCATCGATCACGCGATGCGTCATGATGTGTCCTCCCGTATTGGTCTAGGCCGCCAGCGGATCGGCGCGGCCGACGATGGCGGCTGTGTCGACATGCGGCGGCAGGGTGCCGAAAGCGCCGCCATGGTCGCCGGCGATGCGCGTGGCGAGAAAGGCCTCGGCGACGAAGGCCGGCGCGTGCCGTACCATCAGGGCGCCCTGCAAGGCCAGCGCCAGGCGTTCGACCAGCCGGCGGGCGCGGGTTTCGATGTTCGACAGGTCCGCCAGTTCGGCCCGCAGGTCGGCAATATAGCGGTCGAGCCGCGGGTCGCCGCCCTTGGCCAGCCCAAGCTCGGCGAAGTAGGCGGCCAGCGCCGGCGGATCGCGGCCCATGGCGCGCAGCAGGTCAAGGCACTGCACGTTGCCCGAGCCTTCCCACACCGAGTTCACCGGCGAGTCGCGGAACAGCCGCGGCATGACGCTTTCTTCCACAAAGCCGTTGCCGCCATGGCATTCCAGCGCCTCGTAGGCGACCGCCGGCGTGCGCTTGCAGATCCAGTACTTGGCGACCGGCGTCACGACGCGGGCGAAGCGGGCGCGCGCCTCATCGCGCTCCTGCTCGTCGAAAGCCCGTGCCACGCGCAGCGACAGCAGGGTGGCGGCTTCGGACTCGACGGCGAGATCGGCCAGCACGTTGGTCATCAGCGGTTGCGCGATCAGCTTGCGGCCGAAGGCGGCGCGGTCGCGGCAATGATTGATGGCTTGCGCCACGGCATGACGCGTCACGGCGGTCGAGCCCAGGGC
>JAHCJT010000020.1 GCA_026126245.1 Alphaproteobacteria bacterium | reverse complement strand
CGTGAACGGCTCGGGCACCGAGCCCCACATCAGGAATCCGACGTCAGCCGCCGGCTCGGGCGTGGTGTCGATACCGCCGCCGGCCAGCAGCGCCTTGACCTGCGACGCGAACCGCAGGCAGCGGCCATCGTCGGCGTAGTACAGCGGCTTGATGCCGAACGGGTCACGGGCGAAGAACATGCGGCGGCGGTCGCGGTCCCAGATCGCCAGCGCGAACATGCCGCGAAGCCGCTCGACCATGGCGGCGCCGTGCAGGTCGTAGAGGTGCAGCAGCACTTCGGTGTCGGACTGCGACGCGAAGCGGCGGCCCGACGCTTCCAGTTCGGCGCGCAACGCCCGGTAGTTGTAGATCTCGCCGTTGTAGTTGGCGACCAATCGGCCGCCATCGAAACTCATCGGCTGGTAGCCGCCCGGGCCGGGATCGATGATCGCGAGGCGCCGCTGGGCGAAAAGCGCGCGACGATCGTCGTTAGCCCAGACCCCCTCGCTGTCAGGGCCGCGCGCCGCCATGGCCGCCGACATGCGATCGACCAGCAGCCGATCGCCGCCAGCGGCTACGCCGCGGTAGTGATACAGACCGGCAATGCCGCACACCGCGCTATTCTCCCCACCCCGGCCGTCTCAGCACCGCAGATATCGGCCCGCCTTGAGAACCGTAAAAAACTATAGCAATTTTAATAACTTATGATAACTACCTTGGATAAGCAAACAGATTCCCTCGCACCCTTTATGCGGATTCTCCACCTGATCGCGACCTTGGCCCGTGAGAGCGGAGGCCCGGCGCAAGCCTGCCAGGAGATGGCCCGGGCGGTGGCGGCACGCGGCCACGATGTCGCGATCTGTACCACGAACTGGGCTGGCGACGGAGTCGAAGCCGTGCCGACCAACGTGCCGCTGCGTCAAGACGGCGTCACCGTCACCTACTTCCCAGTGGGCTTCCCGCGTTCCTGGAAGCCGTCGCTGGCCATGGCCCCCGCGCTGCGCCGCGACCTGCCCGCCTTCGACGTGGTGCACCTGCATTCGCTCTACATGTTCCACGACTGGCTGGGCGGCCACCTGTGCCGGCGCTTCGGCGTGCCGTACATCGTGCGGCCGCACGGCATGCTCGATCCCTACATCCGCGCCCGCCATCGCGGCCGCAAGCGGGTGACCGAACTGCTGTTCCAGAACCGCGTGCTGCGCCACGCCGCCGCCATCCACTACACCAGCGACGTCGAACGCGAGATCAGCGAGCCGTTCGCGCAGGGCGCGCCAGGTCGCGTCGTGCCGCTGGGCGTCGATCTCGCCGGCTTCGACGCGCTGCCGCCGGCGGCCCGCTTCCACGAGCGCTTTCCCGAGACGCGCGGCCGGCGCATCGTGCTGTTCCTCAGCCGGCTGCATTTCAAGAAGGGCCTCGACCTGCTGATTCCCGCCTTCGCGCGCCTGGCGGCTTCCGATCCGAGCCTGCACCTGGTGATCGCCGGACCGGACGACGGCATGCTCGACCAGTGCCGCGCCTGGGCGCGGCGCGACGGCGTGCCCGAGCGCGTCAGCTTCACCGGCATGCTGCGCGGCGAGGACAAGCTGGCGGCCTTCGCCGCCGCGTCGGTGTTCGCGCTGCCCTCCTACAGCGAGAATTTCGGCATCGCCGTCGTCGAGGCCATGGCCGCCGGCCTGCCGGTGGTGATCTCCGACCAGGTCAACATCTGGCGCGAGGTCGAGGCCGGCGGCGGCGCGCGGGTGGTGGGTTGCGATACCGACCAGCTGGCGCAGGCCCTGGCGACAGTTCTGGGCGATGCGGCGCTGGCCGCCGACATGGCCGCCAAGGCGCGCGCCACGGTGCGGCGCCTGTATCACTGGGACAGCGTCGCGGCCGCCCTCGAAGAGATGTACCGCGACGTGGTGGCCGGCGGTCGCGCCGCGTCGCTGGCGGCGGCGTGAGCACGACCATGGCGGTGCACTATCGCGCTGCCGCGGCGGGCGCCGTCGGCGGCAGGGGAGGTTGAGCGTGGCGCGCAGCGTTCTGGTCACCGGCGGCGCCGGCTTCATCGGCAGCCAGGTCTGCAAGCGGCTGGCGGCCGCCGGCATCGTGCCGGTCGCCTACGACACGCTGGAGAAGGGCCACGACTGGGCCGTCAAGTGGGGGCCGCTGGAGCGCGGCGACATCGGCGACGCGACAATGCTGGCCGACGTCCTGCGCCGGCATGCCTGCGACGCCGTCATCCATCTCGCCGGTTACATCGAGGTCGGCGAATCGATGCGCGATCCCGAGCGCTACCGGCACAACAACGTCACCAAGTCGCGCACCCTGATCGAGACGGCCGAGGCGCACGGCGTGGCGCACTTCGTGTTCTCCAGCACCTGCGCCGTCTACGGCACGCCGCGCACCCGGCTGCTGGCCGAGACGCATCCCTTCGGGCCGGTCAGCGTCTACGGCGAGACCAAGCTGGCGGTCGAGGAGATGCTGCGCGCGCCCGGCCGGCGGCTGCGCGCCATCGCGCTGCGCTACTTCAACGCCGCCGGCGCCGATCCCGACGGCGAGGTCGGCGAGGCGCACGATCCGGAGTCGCATCTCATGCCGCTGGCGATCGACGCGCTGCTCGGCGTCGGCCGGCCGCTGACGATTTACGGCGACGACTACGACACGCCCGACGGCACCGGCGTGCGCGACTTCGTGCACGTCGCCGACCTCGCCGACGCGCATGTCCGGGCGCTGGACTATCTCGCCGCCGGCGGCAGCGCGCCGGCGCTCAATCTCGGCAGCGGGCATGGCTACTCGGTGCGCCAGCTGATCGACGCCACCGCGCGCATCGCCGGCCAACGGGTGCCGCACAGCGTCGGCCCGCGCCGGCCGGGCGATGCCGGCCTGCTGGTCGCCGACACCACGCTGGTGCGGCACGAACTGGGCTGGACGCCGACCTACGATCTGGACGCGCAGATCGCGCACGCGCTGCGCTGGCGCCGCAGCATGCCACGCTAGCGTCGGCGAACTTACCGCCCCTAAAAGGGCGCGCGCGCACCCGCCGCCACCGCGGCCATCACGGCACCGGCCGCAGCGCCAGCCAGGCGCCCAGCGCCAGCAGACCGACGAGGAAGAAGCGCCGGAACACCGCCGGCCGCAACCGGGCGCGCAGCCGCTGGCCCAGCCACAGCCCGGCCAGCGCCGGCAGCACGGCCAGCAGCGAGGCGCCGGCCAGGCCAACGGCCCAGGCGCCGCCCTGCGCCAAGGTCGCGGCCAGCGCCACGGTCGAGACCGTGAACGACAGGCCCAGCGCCTGCACCAGCGCGTCGCGCTCGAGATCGAGCGCCTGCAGGTAGGGCACGACCGGGATGACGAACACGCCGGTCGCCGCCGTCACCAGGCCGGTGATGCCGCCGACCAGCGGCGAGAGCCAGCGCGCCGCGGACGTCGGCACCGCCAAGGGCGGCGCCAGCAGGGCGAGGCCGGCATAGGCCGCCAGCGCCGCGCCCAGCGCCGTCGTCGCCACGCCCTGCATCGCCGCCGCCTGCAGGCCGATGCCGGCCGCGGCGCCCAGGCAAGTGCCGGCGAGCAGGCCCAGCAGCAGCGGCCACAGCCGGCGCAGCAGCGCGGCCAGCGCCGGCCCCGCCGCGGCCTGCCACACATTGGTGACCAGCGACGGCACCACCATCAGCGCCGCCGCCTCGGCCGGCGGCAGCACGGCGCCGAGCAGGCCCATCGCCACGGTCGGCAGCCCCAGGCCGACGACCCCCTTGACCATCCCGGCCAGCACGAAGACCGGCGCCGCGACGGCGAGAAAAAACAGTGCATCGCCCATGCCACCGGCTTGCCCGCGCGCCGCGCCGGGCACAATCTGGGAGACGTTGAGCCAGCCTTCGGAAAATCCGAAGGCTCGGCGGGAGTGCCGCAAAATGCGCTTCGACCTCACCGACCTGCGCCTGTTCGTCCACGTCGCCGAGGCGGCCAGCATCACGCACGGCGCCAGCCGCACCCGCCTGGCACTGGCCTCGGCCAGCGCCCGCATCACCGGCATGGAGAAGGCGCTGGGAACGGCGTTGCTGCGGCGTGGCCGGCGCGGCGTGCAGACCACGCCGGCCGGGCAGGCGCTGCTGCACCACGCCCGCATCGTGCTGCGCCAGGTGCAGCAGATGCGCGGCGAGATCAGCGCCTATTCCAGCGGCCTGAAGGGCCACGTGCGGCTGTGGTCCAACACCGCGGCGCTGAGCGAGCTGCTGCCCGACGCGCTGGCGCCGTTCATGGCGCGGCACCGCCACGTCGACATCGATGTCGAGGAGCACCCCTCCTACGCCATCGCCCAGGCGGTGGCCGACGGGCGGGCCGACATCGGCATCGTCACCGACACGGCCGACCTGTCGGGCCTCGAGACCCTGCCCTTCGCCGTCGACCGGCTGGTGCTGGTGGCGCCGCGCGGTCATGCGGTGGCGCGCCTGAAGGCGCTCGCCTTCCGCGACGTCGCGCACGAGGAGTTCGTCGGCCTCAGCCCCGACAGCCCGCTGCAGGACTATATCGGCCGCCACGCGGCGCGCGCCGGCGGTCCGCTCAAGCAGCGCATTCACCTGCGCGATTTCGACGCCATCTGCCGCATGGTGGCCGGCGGCGTCGGCCTCGGCGTAGTGCCCCAGACGGCGGCGCGGCGCAGCCGCCGCAGCCTGCCGATCGCGACGGTCGGACTGACCGATCCCTGGGCGCTGCGCCGGCTGACGATCTGCGTGCGCCAGCTCGACGCGCTGCCGGTCCACGCACGCGACCTGGTCGGCCACCTGCGCGCCGCCGGCACCGCCGCCTGACCACCGCCTCCCGCCACGGCGCGAAGCCGGCGGCGTCCCCTATTGGCCGCGGCTATCGCATAAGGCCAGGACGGTTGACTTTGCCTTCCCCCGGAGGGGGAAGATGGCGCGCAGCGCCGGATGGGGGATGTAGCGACGCCGTCGAATTTGCCTCGACCCACCGCATCCGATCCAGCATCCCCCTTCCGCCCCGTTGGGGCACCTTCCCCCTCCGGGGGAAGGTTCATGAACACCATAGGCGATGGCCCTGCCCTGGCGGGAAGGTCACGACGTCGACCACGCCGGGGCACGCCGTGTGCGATCGCCCTGCCTATTCGGCGGCGGCGCGGTCGTCGCGGAAGGCGACCATGACCTCGTCGGCAAAGGCGCGCAGCGAGGCGATGGTGGCGTTGGGGTCGACCAGCAGGATGGTCTCGACGCCGCCGGCCCGCAGGCGCTGGATGCGGGCGATGATCTCGTCGGGCGTGCCGAGCAGCGGCGCATCGTCGTCCGCCACCGGCGTGCCGCCGCGGGCCAGATCGCCGATGGTGCGGATGACGCGGGCGCGGGTTTCCAGCGCCGCCTGGCGTTCCGCCTCGCTGCGCACCAGCTGCAGCGCGCGCGCCACGGCGATCATGTCGGGCCGATAGTCGCGGCCGATGCGCCGGCATTCGTCGCGGAACAGCGCCACGCGCTCCAGGGTCAGGTCGATGGCGCCCAGCTGGTCGAGCAGCAGGTTGTAGCCCTCGCGCGCCGCCCGGCGAATCGACTCGGGGCTGCCGGCGGCCAGCCACAGTGGCGGGTGCGGCCGTTGCGCCGGCGCCGGTTCGACCACGATGTTGTCGTAACGCCAGCGCTTGCCGGCATGCGAGAACGGCTGCTCGCTGGTCCACGCCTTGCGGATGACGGCGATGGCCTCGTCGAAGCGCTCGGTGGCCTCCTCGATGGGAATGCAGAAGCCGGCGAACTCGCCGGCGCGATAGCCCTTGCCGACGCCGAACTCCAGCCGCCCGCCCGACAGCAGGTCGACAGTCGCCGCCTGCTCGGCCACCAGCACCGGATTGTGCCACGGCAGCACCACCACGGCGGTGCCCAGCCGGATGGTGCGGGTGCGGGCCGCCAAATAGGCCAGCAGGGTCAGCGAGGCAGAGATCTGGCCGGCGCCGGTGAAGTGGTGCTCGACCAGGAAGACGCTGCGATAGCCCAGGCGCTCGGCTTCCACGACATAGTCGATGAAGTCGCGGTAGCCGTGGCTGTCGCCGGGACCATCCGCCCGCTTGGTCTTGGCGCCGCCGAACAGGCCGAATCGCATGCCATGCTCCCCTGCCGCGTCGGCGGCGATTGACAGTCGGCGCGCAGCTTAGCCATTCTGGGCTTGCTGTTGTAGGGCGCACCGGCAGTCAGCCGAAGGGGCCATGCCCACCTACCCAACACTGCCCCACATGCGCCCATGCCCAGTCTCGAAAATCTCCGCAAACAGGCCAAGCAGGTCCTGCGCTGGCACCGCGACCGCTACTATCCGGTCGCGGCACAAATCAGGACGGCGTTGCCGCGCTTCCGCCACCTGAACGATGCCGACATTCTGGCGTCCGTCTTCCGGCTCGGCGACGCGCAGGAACTGGTGGCCCGCCAGGCGGGCTTCGACAGCTGGCAGGCGCTCAAGAGAGGACTTGCCACCATGCCCGAGCGCACCGACCAAGCGGCGCCCAAAGCCGTCCTGATCACCGCCGAACCCCAGCTGTTCGTCGCCGATATCAAGGCGGCGTGCGATTTCTTCACCGGCAAGCTCGGCTTCGCGGTCGTGTTCGTCTATGGCGAGCCGCCGTTCTATGGCCAGGTGAAGCGCGACGGCGCCGTGCTCAACCTGCGTTGCGTCGATGCGCCGGCGATCGACGGCGCGCGGCGCGAGCGCGAGAGCCTGCTATCGGCGGCGATGACGGTGGCGACGCCCGACGACATCAGGAACCTGTTCCAGGAATTCAAGTCGGCCGGCGTCGAGTTCAACCAGACGCTCAGACGCGAACCGTGGGGCGCGCGCAACTTCATCGTGCGCGATCCCGACGGCAACCTGCTGCTGTTCGCCGGCCCGGCCGAGTGAGGCGGTACGGCGATGGGCGCACCGCCGCCGGGTCGCCTCAGCGCACCAGCGAGCCGCCGCGCATCAGGGTGGAGAGCGACAGGCAGATCACGGCCAGCAGGCCGGCGACAAACAACGCCGGCAGGTTGACGATGCCGCCCCAGGTGCCGCCGATCACATCGTTCATGAATCCCGACACGCCGTTGAAGGTCGAAGGACTGACCTGGAACCAGAACTGGCCGAAGGTCACCAGCGAGCGGCTGCCGGCGCGGAAATACTGCACGGCCTCATAGAGGCCGATCATGGCCGTGGCCACCGCCATCAGCCAGCCGATGACCTGCAGGACGCGCATCCCCGACGCCTCCTCGCTGTTGTTGGTACGCATTCTACCAACGCACGACCGCGGCGAGAAGTTGCGATCGGCTGTGGGCAACATGCCGACGGCAGGGCGCATCGCCACAGCGCTGATGCGCGTCCCATCCATGTGGACGCATGACGTCGCAGATACCGTCGTCCTGAGCGCAGCGAAGGACCTTGCGGTGCTGCGGTCAACGCGTAGCGCTGCCAATGGATCGCCGGCACCGCAAGTCTATTGCCGGCTCATCGCAGGATCCTTCGCTGCGCTCAGGATGACATAAGGGGGCGACTCTGCCTGCGCGGGATGGCTTTAAAGGCCCAGCTTCTCGGCCAGGCCGATGCGCTGCAGCTTGCCGGTGGCGCCCTTGGGGATCTCGGGCAGGAACACCACCTTGCGCGGCACCTTGAACGGCGCCAGCCGCGTGCCGGCAAAGTCGCGCAGCTCCTTCTCGCTGGCCTGCATGCCGTCGCGCAGCACCACGGCGGCGGCGACCTCCTCGCCCAGCTTGTCGTGCGGCATGGCGAAGGTGACGACCTGCAGCACGGCGGGATGGTCCATCAGGATCTCGTCGACCTCGCGCGGCGAGATCTTCTCGCCGCCGCGGTTGATGATCTCCTTCAGCCGGCCGGTGATGCTGAGATAGCCCTCGCCATCCATCACGCCCTGGTCGCCGGTGCGGAACCAGCCGTCGGTGAACGCCTCGGCGTTGGCCTTGGGGTTGTTTTCGTAGCCGGCGGTCACGCCGGGGCCGCGGATCACGATCTCGCCGGTGGCGCCGGCCGGCAGCACCTTGCCGGCCTCGTCCATGATGGCGATCTGCGGCCCGGCCGCGATGCCCACGGTGCCCGGCTTGCGGGCGGCCGGCGGCAGCGGGTTGCTGGCCATCTGGTGCGACGCCTCGGTCATGCCATAGGACTCGATCACCGGCGCGCCGAACGTCGCCTCCAGTTCGGCGATCACCTGCGGCGCCAGCGACGAGGACGACGAGCGCACGAAGCGCAGCGGATGGGCGGCGATGATCGCCTTGTTCTGCGTCGCGCGGCTGAGGATCGCCTGGTGCATGGTCGGCACCGCCGTGTACCAGGTGGGCTTCGCTTCCTGCATCCAGGCGAAGAATCGCAGTGCGTTGAAGCCCGGCGTGCAGAACACCGAACTGCCGGCCGAGAACGGCGCCAGCAGGCCGGCCATCAGGCCGTGGATGTGGAACAGCGGCATGATGTTGAGCCCGCGGTCGGCCGGTGTGAACCGCAGGGTGCCGGCGATGCTGAGCGCCGAGGCGCAGACGTTGCGCTGCGCCAGCGGCACGATCTTGGGACGCGACGTGGTGCCCGAGGTGTGCAGGATCAGCGCGACATCGTCGGCTTCGGCGGAGCGGCCGTTGCCGACGCCGGTGCCGCCGCGATCGAGCAGGAAGCTCCCCGCCCCCTGCTGCGGCTGCGGCTCCAGCTCGACGAGCCGCACGCCCAGTTTCTGCGCCACTGCCACGGCCGGCGAGTCGCTGCCCTTGTCGACCACCAGCGCCTTGGCGCCGATATCGGACATGTAGAATTCGAACTCGTCGGCGCGGTAGGCGGGATTGAGCGGCGCCGCGGTGGCGCCGGCGGCGATGGCGACGAAGGCGGCGGCCATCTCCGGCCCGTTGGGCAGCACGATCGCCACCCGGTCGTTGCGCGAAATCCCCAGGCCGTTGAGCGTCGCGACGCTGCGGTCGACCAGCTGGCGCAGGCCGGCGTAGCTCAGCGGCGGCGTGCCCGGCGCGGCGATCGCGGTGTCCGCGTCGGCACCCTTGGCCAGAAGCTCGCGCAGCGTCGAAACCGTGCTCATCTCTCATCCTCTCTCGTCTTCGCCGGGGCGCGCGTCGCTTATGCGCGCCCACCTTGCATGCTCAACCTCGCCCCTCACCCTTCGAGACGCTCGCGTCGCTCGCTCCTCAGGGTGAGGAGCTGGTGAACCGCCAAAGTTGACGCCCCCGGCTTCACACCGCCTCGATCCGCAGCCGGCCTTTGGCCGCCTGCAGCGACTGCGCCAGCAGGCCGGTGCAGGCATAGACGGCGTCGATGTGCGGCGTCGGCGTGGCGGTGATGCGGCCCAGCTCGACCACCGAGCCGATCAGCGCCTCGACCTCCAGCACGCGACCGGCCTCGACGTCCTGCAGCATCGAGGTCTTGTGCGCGCCCACCGCCTCGGCGCCGGCGATGCGCTTCTCGAGCGAGACGCGGAAGCGGATGCCCAGCTTCTCGCCCACCGCCTGGGCCTCGCGCATCATGTCGGCGGCCAGGGCGCGGGTCAGCGGGTGACGGCAAATGTCGACCAGGGTGGCGTGGGTCAGCGCGCTCAGCGGATTGAAGCTGAGATTGCCCCACAGCTTGGTCCAGATCTCGGCGCGGATGTCGGACACGACCGGCGCCTTGAATCCCGCCTGGCGCAGGCTGGCCGACACCGCCTGGATGCGTGGCGTGTCGGCGCCGTCGATCTCGGCCAGCGAGAAGCGGTTGCCCTCGATGTGGTGGATCACGCCTGGCGCGGTGATCTCGGCGGCGGGATAGACCACCGAGCCGATGACCCGTTCCAGCGGCAGATTGTCGGCGATGATGCCGCCGGGATCGACGCTGTGCAGCCGCGTGCCCTCGTGCGGACCGGGCTGCTTCATGAAGTACCACCACGGGATGCCGTTCTGCGCCGTCAGCACCGTCGTCTCGGCGCCATACAGCGCCGGCAGGTCGCGCACCACCGCCGCCACCTGGTGCGCCTTCATGCCGAGAATGACCAGGTCCTGCGGTCCGGCCTCGGCGATGCGGTCGGTGGCCGCGACGCGCGCCACGGCCTCGTGGCCGTCCTCGCCGATGAGGCGCAGGCCCCGCTCGCGGATCGCCGCCAGGTGCGGGCCGCGCGCGATCACGCTGACCTGCTCGCCCGCCTCGGCAAGGCGGACAGCGAGCAGGCCGCCGATGGCACCGGCCCCGACCACGCAGATTTTCATCGCGACGTCCGATTCTCTTTCCGCGTCCTAGCCGCAGGCCGCCGCCGGCGGCCGCCTTGCAGCGGCGCACTTAATCACGTCGGCGAGGTCGGCTAAAGCCCCGGTGCGGCACGGGACTTGTGACGGCGCCGCCTTCGCCGCGGATGCGGCGTGGCCGCGACGGCGCGGTTGCGCGCCGACGGCCGGGACGGCTAAGACAGCGTCCGGAGAGGACCGGCATGGGCGCATTCGGCGGCGTGGCGTATCGCGGGGGCTCGGCGCCGGTGCGGCGCACCCGACGGGTGACGGCGTGACGGCGCTCGCCGCCATCGCCCGCGGCGTCGGCCGGCTGCTGGCCGGTGTCGCCGTGTTCCTGGTGACGCTGCTGGTCGGGCTCTACTTCCATTTGCGCACCTCCCTGCCCGACTACCAGGCGACGCTGCGCGTTGCCGGGCCGCAGGCGGCGATCAGCATCGTGCGCGACCGCAATGCCGTGCCGCACATCTTCGCCGGTTCGCTCGAGGACGCCGTCTTCGGCCTAGGCTATGTGCACGCCCAGGACCGGCTGTGGCAGATGGAGATGATGCGCCGGGCGGGGGCCGGGCGACTGTCGGAGGTCATCCCGCCCCTGCTCGCCGGCCCGGCGGTCACCAACATGGACCGCACGGTACGGGCACTGGGCGTCTATCGCCGCGCCCAGGACAGCCTCAACGCGCTCTCGCCGCGCACCCGCAAGCTGCTGGAGGCCTATAGCGCCGGCGTCAACGCCCACATCGCCGCCCACAAGGGTTCGTTCGGCCCGGAGTTCACGCTGCTGCAGGTCGAGCCCGAGCCGTGGCAGCCGGCCGACTCGCTGGTCTGGAGCAAGCTGATGGCGCTCAGCCTCGACGGCAACTGGCGGGCCGAACTGTTCCGCGCCCGGCTGGCCAAGAAGCTGGGCGAGGCGCGCGCGCTGCAGCTCTTCCCGCAGCTGGGCGACGACCGCGACTCGACGCTGTCGATCCTCGGCGATGCGCTGCTGCGCCTGCCGCTCGACCGGCTGTTCGACGTCACCGACAGCGTGCTGACGCGCAAGCGCGAAGCGTCCAACGAATGGGTGATCGCCGGCACCCACAGCAGCAGTGGCAAGCCATTGCTGGCCAATGATCCGCACCTGGGGCTGAGCGCGCCGGGCGTATGGTACCTGGCGCGGCTGGCGGGACCCGACTTCGACATCCGCGGCGCCTCCTCGCCCGGCTCGCCGGCCATCGTGCTGGGCCACAACGGCCGCATCGCCTGGGGCTTCGCCACCACCAACCTCGACAGCCAGGACCTGTTCGTCGAACGCGTCGATCCGGTCGATCCCGGCAAGTACCTGACGCCCGACGGCAGCCGGCCGTTCGGCGTGCGCGAGGAATACATCAACGTGCGCTTCGGCGAGCAGCTCAAGATCCGCCTGCGCACGACGCGGCACGGGCCAGTGATCTCCGACGTGCTCGATCCCAAGTCGGTGGAGGCGCCCGACGGGCATGTGCTGGCGCTGTCGGCCACGGCGCTGGAGCCGGCCGACACCTCGGCCGAGGGTTTCCTTGAGCTGGGCCTGGCCCGCAACTGGGAGCAGTTCCTGGCGGCGGCGCGCAAGATCGTCTCGCCGATGCAGAACATCGTCTACGCCGACACCGACGGCAACATCGGCTTCGTGGCGCCGGCGCGGGTGCCGATCCGGCGCAAGGGCGATGGCTTCCTGCCGGTGCCAGGCTGGAGCGGCGAATACGACTGGGCCGGTTTCGTGCCGTTCGAGGAACTGCCGCGCGCCTTCAACCCGCCCAGCGGCATCGTCGTCAACGCCAACGCCAGGCTGGTGCCCGGCAGCTACCGGCATTTCATCAGCCGCGAGTGGGCCGAGCCGTATCGCCAGCGGCGCGCCAACGCCATGCTGTCGGGCGCCGGCCAGCACAGCGTCGGCAGCATGATCGCGATCCAGGAAGACACGCTCTCGCCCGACGCCGCCGACACGCTGCCGCCGCTGCTGGCGCTGGAGCCGCGCGACGGCCGCGAGCGCCGCGCCATGGAGGTGTTGCGGCACTGGGACCGGCGCATGCTGGCCGATGCGCCCGGACCGCTGATCTACAACGCCTGGCTGCGGGCGCTGCAGCGCAAGCTCTACGCCGACGAGCTGGGCGAGGAGCTGTTCAAGGGCTTCGTCTCGCCCAGCGTCGGCTTCGTGGTCTCGATCCTGCGCGATCGGCCGGAGTGGTGCGACGACGTCACGACGGCGCGCACTGAAACCTGCCCCGAGATGATGCTGGCGGCGCTCGACATGGCGCTGGACGAGCTGCAGGCGCGCTACGGCCCGGCGATCGAGGGCTGGCGCTGGGGCGACGCCCATCCGGCGGCGCACCGCCACGCCCTGTTCGACCCCGTGCCGCTGCTGCGCGATGTCGCCTCGGTGCGCTTCCCGGCCGACGGCGGCATGGACACGCTGAATCGCGCCGCGCCCTCGTTCCGCGACGGCCCCGAGCCCTATGCCGCGGTGCACGGCGCCGGGCTGCGGGCGATCTACGATTTCGACGATCTCGATAACAGCCGCTTCGCCATCCCGCTGGGCGAGTCGGGCAACTTCCTCTCGCCGTGGTACGCCAACTTCGTACCCAGCTGGCGCGCCTTCGAGTACCAGCGCATTGCCGGCTTCCACTTCCGCCTGCAGCGCGAAGGCGTCGGCACGGTCAGCCTGCTGCCCGCCAGCAAGTAGCGCGGCTGGCGCCGGCGCCGCGCCGGCTCACGGCGTCGGGGCTGGTTCAAGCCAGCCGCGATAGCGGACCAGCCGGCCGATCCCGGGCAACGCGATCGCGACGTCGAAGCGGAAGCGGCCGACCTCGTCGACGCGCTCGGTGGCGGCGATGCGCGGCCACAGCCATCGCGGCAGCGGCACGCCGAACAGCCAGCCGCGGCGCAGTCGCAGCGCGATGCCGGCCGGCGTGGCCTCGGCCTGCATGGCGAAGGCAACGGCGCCGAAGCGCTCGACGATCAGGCCGCGCGCCGCGCCGTGGCCGGCATATTGCCGCGACGCGAAGCGGTGCGCGCCGAAGCGGCGGCGCCACGTCTCAACGCCGTCGCGCACCTCGAACTCGACCGTCGCCGCCACGTCGGCGGCCGCAGTGGGGAAGCCGAACAGGTGCGCCACCATCCAAGCCCATGGCCCAGACGCGCCCTCGATATCGGCACGGCCCTGCCAGCGCGCGCCGCCGGCCACGTCATGCAGCTGCGCCACCGGCGACGGCAAGGTGTCGTAGGCAGCGCCGAGGTTGTGCACATACAGCGGCCGCACCGCGTCGTCGGCCCAGCGGATCGCCAGCCCCTCGGCCTCGGCCAGGATCTCGGCGTCGCTCAGCAGGCCGACGCATGGCATCGCGCCACGCACCGCAATGGCGCCGCGCGCCAGCTTGCGCACCAGCGCCACCGAAGCCAGCGCCGGGATCCACGGTCCGTCGCCGGCCTCGGCCAGCAGCCGCCAGCGCCGCGTCACGGCCCGATCGCCGGCATCGCGGCCGGCGACGTCGACCAGCATGCCGCCGCGATCGGACCCCAGTCGGTAGACGACGTCGGCGGCGGCGCGCAGCGCGCCGGCGCCCGGCGCCCACGAGGCGATCCAGCCCCAGCGCACCGGCCACGACAGCAGCCACAACCCGAGATGCAGCAGCGCCACTTCGAGGCCGGCGTGGAAGGCGACGCGCTGGCGCACGGCGTAGCGGTCGGGAAACAGCGTCAGGTCGGGCACGTCGCACAGCGCGAACCAGCGCCAGCCCAGCGAGTCACCACCGGGGAGGGAAAGGTCGCGGCGGTGCAGGTCCTGCCAGCCGACGCCGTCGCGCCAGGCGCCGCCGCGCCACAGGCGCAGCCTGTGGCCGACATAGCTCAGGATCGCCGCCACCGTGGCGCGGCCGCGCGGCGCGCGGTTGCCGGGCGATATCGCGATGTCGATGGCGTCGATGCGCGTCAGATCGGCGCTCAGCAGCTCGACGACCGCCGCCGACAGCGCCGGCACCGAGCTGGCGCCGCTGGCCGCCAGCACGCCGGCGGCGCGCGCCGCGCCATCGAGCGTGGAGATGCCGCAGACGAAGCCGCTGGCGTCGGCCAGATCGACGTCGTGCGCACCCATCCCGATGCAGGTGTCGGCGACGCGGTAGTCGGCGCCCTGGAACGGGCCAGCGGCGTGGATCACGGCGGCGGGCCGCAGTTCGGCCAGCGCCTGCGTCCAGCCCGCCGCGTCGACGTCGAGTACTGCCGCGACGATGTCGTCGCGACCCTGCGCGCGACGCAGCGACGCCGCCAGCGCCTCGGCCGGCGCGACGCGTCGGGCAGCGATGACCATGGCGATGCCCCGATCGCGCGCCAGCAGCCGGCAGACGCGGGCGCCGAAGACGCCGCTGCCGCCGATTACCACGACGCGAAAATCGGCCATCGCGGTTCAGCCGAGGAAGCGGGCGGCGATATCGGGGCCCGGCAGCAGGCAGGCGTCGCGACGGCCGAACCAGGCGTAGCGGTTGGCGGCGATGCGATCGTAGAGCCAGTCGCGCACCGCGCGCGGACAGAGCCGCGCCAGACGGCAGGCCGGCCACGGCTGGCGCAGGCGTGCCGCGACGCGGATGAAGGCCTCCGACTTGAACCAGGCGCGGCCGCCCTCGATCAGGATGTTGCTCTCGTAGTCGATCGTCGACATGCCGAGATCGCGCAGCAGTGCCGTGCCCAGCGCCGATTGCGCCGGCACGAAGCGGAAGACGCGCGCCGCATCGCGGGCGATCACGAAGCGCACGAAGCCGGCGCACAGGTTGCACACGCCGTCGAACAGGATCACCGGACCGCCGGCCGGCAGGGCGGCAGGGCGGTCCGCACGATCTGTCCGTTGGCCGGTACCGGCCGTGACGTGGCCATGTCGCTCCCCGCGCTGTGCCGGCCCGGCGCGATGCGCGCGTGACCGGACATGCCGCGCCATTGTCGCACGCCGGCCGCGCCCGCCATACCCGGCGGCGCCGCCGCAGTCCGCCGCCCCTGCCGCCTGCCCGGCTGTCCGCCGCGAGCGCTGCGACCCATGGGCGTGACGCGGGGCTGGCCGACGGGGCGCGCTATGGGTACAGTTTCTTCCGGCGACGGCGGCCGCCACCGGGCCGCGGCGGCGATGCATGGGGTAGTCGATCGATGTTCATCCGGCAGTCCACGGCTCCGCTGCGGTTCTTTCGCACGACGCCGGCGCTGCGCTGCCCCTACCTGCCCAACCGCTTCGAGACCAAGCTGGTGACCGAGCTGGGCGGGCCGGACGCGCTCGACCTGCACGACCAGCTGACCGACGCCGGCTTCCGACGCTCGCACCACTACGTCTACAAGCCGCTATGCGGCACCTGCCAGGCCTGCGTGCCGGTACGCATCCCGGTCGCCGATTTCGCCCCCAGCCGCTCGCAGCGCCGCACGTGGCGCGCCAACGCGGCGGTCGGCGGCGCCGTCGTGCCGGCGATGGCGACCAGCGAGCAGTTCGCCCTGTTCACGCGCTACGTGACGGCGCGGCACGGCGATGGCGACATGGCCGAGATGGATTTCGACGACTACCGCGCCATGATCGAGGAAAGCCCGGTCGACACCCAGCTGGTCGAGCTGCGCGAGAGCGGCCGGCTGATCGCCGCCTGCCTGACCGACTGGCTGGGCAACGGCATCTCGGCCGTCTACAGCTTCTTCGATCCGCGCCTGCGCCGCCGCGCGCTGGGCGTGCAGACCGTGATGTGGCTGGTCGAGGAAGCGCGCCGCCGCGGCCTGCCCTATGTCTATCTCGGCTACTGGATCGCCGGCTCCTCGAAGATGGATTACAAGGCCAGCTACAGCCCGCTGGAGGCGCTGGGCGCCGATGGTTGGGCGCCGCTGCTGCCCGACGCGGCACCGGCCGCCGCGGCCAGCTGAAGCTCTGCCGCCCGCGCCGGACCGCCGCCGGCGGCGGCGCATCACGTCAGGGTGGGCGCGCATGACGGCCATCGCCCGATCGACACAGGCCTACGAGGACTGGCTGCGCGACCAGCTGCCGGATGCCGTCGTCGCCGCCGATCTGAAGCGCAAGCACAAGAAGATGGCCAAGAACGCCGTCGCCTTCCTGCGCGCCACCTACTGGCGCTGGGCCGAGACGGTGCTCGACGTCTGTCCCGAGCTGGCCGGTGCGCTGCCGGTGCTGGCGGTCGGCGACATCCACCTGGAAAACTTCGGCACCTGGCGCGACGCCGACGGCCGGCTGGTCTGGGGCGTCAACGACTACGACGAGGCGGCCGAGATGCCGTTCGTGCTTGACCTCGTACGCCTGGCGAGCAGCGCGCTGCTGGCGCGCCGCGCCGGCGACATCGCGGCCGACGAGATCTGTAGGCGGCTCGCCGCCGGCTACCTCGACGGCCTGACGGCGCCGCGGCCGCTGGTGCTCGACCGCGACCACAAATGGCTGCGCGCGCGGGTGATCGTGCCGGAGCGCGCGCGGTCGGCGTTCTGGGACGATCTCGGCGACAAGAAGAAGATGAAGGACGACACCGAGCCGCCGCCGCGCTTCGTCGCCGCCCTGCGCGCGGCGTTTCCCGAGCCGCCAGCGACCATGTCGATCGCCCGCCGCGTTGCCGGCTGCGGCAGCCTGGGCCGCCTGCGGCTGGCGGCCGTCGCGCTGTGGCGCGGCGCGCCGCTGGTGCGCGAGGCCAAGGCGCTCACCGCGTCGGCCTGGTCGCGTCCGGCCGGACGCGCCGTCGGCGGCATCCTCTGCCACACCATCGCGACCGGGCGTTTCCGCGCCCCCGATCCGTGGACGCGCCTGCACGGCGACGTGATGGTGCGCCGGCTGTCGCCCAACAACCGCAAGATCGAACTCAAGGACAATCGCGCGACCTTGTTGCGCGGGCGCATGCTGCAGGCCATGGGCCACGACCTCGCCGCCATCCACCTCGGGGCCGCCGACCGGCGCGAGGCGCTGCTGGCCGATCTGCGCCAGCGCGGCAAACGCTGGCTGTACGATGCCGCGGTGAAGATGGCGCGAGCCGTCGAGGCCGAGCACGCGGCGTTCAAGGGCTGACGCCGGATGCAGCAATGCGCGTTGCCCCGCCGGCAAGCACGCCGGCGTCTGCGATCGTCGGAACCGCGGCTTCGCGGCGCTTAGCCCATCGCCCGCCAGCCGAGCAGCAGCAGCGCCACGCCGCCCAGCAGGATGCGATACCAGGCGAACGGCGCGAAGCCGTAGCGGCTGATGAAGGCGATCAGCCGCGACACCACGGCCATGGCGACGACGAAGGCGGCGACGAAACCGATGGCGATCAGGGTCATGCCGGCGCTGTCGGTGCCGAGCGTCGACCAGTTCTTGTAGGTGTCGTAGACCGTCGCGCCCAGCATGGTCGGCATGGCGAGGAAGAAGGAGAACTCGGCCGACGTGGCGCGGTCGAGCCCCAGCATGCGGGCGCCCATGATGGTGGCGCCGGCGCGCGACACGCCGGGGATCATGGCCAGGGTCTGGCAGAAGCCGATGCCCAGCGCCGTTTTCCAGCCGAGATCATCGACCGTCTTGACCGACGGCCGCGGCGCGATGCGCTCGATCAGCAGGATCGCCAGGCCGCCGACCAGCAGCGACACGGCCACCACCCAGGGATTGAACAGCACCGTCTTGATGATCTTGTGGGCCAGCGCACCGATCACGCCGGCCGGCAGGAAGGCGATCACCACGTTGACGGCGAAGCGCGTCGCCTCGGGCTCGCGGAACAGGCCGGCCAGTGTGCGCCAGATGCGCGCGCGATAGAGCCAGCACACCGCGACGATGGCGCCGAGCTGGATGACGATCTCGAACACGCGGCCCTTGGGACCCTCGAAGCCCAGCACCTCCTCCATCAGGATCAGGTGGCCGGTCGACGAGACGGGGATGAACTCGGTCAGCCCCTCGAGCACGCCCAGCAGCAGGGCCTTCAGCGCGACGATCAGGTCCATGCGTACTCCACGCTGCCGGCCGGCCCGCTGCGGTGGCGAAGCGGCATCGCGACGCTGGTCACGATCGCCGCAGACGAACGACCGCCATCCCGAGCGTAGCGAGGGATCTTTCCGTCCGCCGCCCACCCGCAGAGCAATCGCATATGGCGCCCGGCTGCGTTGGCGTCGTCCTGGGCGCAGCGAAGGACGCCGCGGTATGGCGAACACTGTGCAAAGGAGCCGGAAGTTCGCCTGTACCGGTGGCCCGTGGCGCCGCCACCGCAACGTCCTTCGCTGCGCTCAGGACGACGGTCAATTCGCCATAGGCGATCGCCCTTCACCCACGCGGGTCCGAAAGCCGCCTTCAAGATTCCTCGCTGCGCTCGGGATGACAGCCAGGGCCTGGTCATCGTCAGAACTTGGTCGCGCGCGGCGAGCCGGGCGGCGGCAGACGGCCGGCCTGGGCGCGCTCGCCGATCCACTCCTTCAGGTCGGCCTTTGTCTTGGTGCGGCCCTGCCACTGCAGGCCGTCGGCCAGCACGAAGGCCTTGGCGTCGCTCAGGCCGCCGTCCTTGTGCTTCTGCAGGATGACGCCGCGGCCGCGCGCCATCTCCGGCACATCGGCGATAGAAAACACCAGCAGCTTGCGGTTCTCGCCGATGGCCGCCACGTGGTCGGCACCGTCGGGCACGACGCGGCAGACGACCGCCTCCTCGCCCTCACCCAGGTTCAGCACCTGCTTGCCGGCCCGCGTCTGCGCCACGACCTCGTCCTCCGGCACGATGAAGCCGCGGCCTTCGCGGCCGGCGACCAGGAACTTGCGGCCACCCTTGTGCACCAGCAGATCGACGATATCCTGATCGTTGCCCAGCTCGATCATCAGGCGCAGCGGCTCGCCGTGGCCGCGGGCGCCGGGCAGGCGGTCGATGCCGACGGTGTAGAAGCGGCCGTTGGTGCCGAACACCAGCAGCTTGTCGGTCGACAGCGCGTGCAGCCAGAATTTCTCGCGATCGCCTTCCTTGTACTTCAGGTCGGCGATGCCGGACGGTTCGAGGTGTCCCTTGGCGGCGCGGATCCAGCCCTTCTCGGAGCACACGACCGTCACCGGTTCCTTCTCGATGAAGTCTTCGAGCGATACCTCGACCGGCGGCGGCGCATCGGCGATCTCGGTGCGGCGCCGGCCCTTGTCGCTTCGGGCGCCGTAGCTCTTGCGCAGCTCCTGGATGTCGGCCGCGATCGACTGCCACTGCTTCTTGTCGTCGGCCAGCAACGCGCGCAGCTCCTTGCGCTCCTGGCTGAGCGTCTTGTGCTCCTTCTTGATCTCGATCTCTTCCAGCCGGCGCAGGGCGCGCAGGCGCATATTGAGGATCGACTCGGCCTGCAGGTCGCTGAGCTTGAAGCGCCGCATCATGACCGGCTTGGGCTCGTCCTCGTTGCGGATGATGGCGATCACCTCATCGATGTTGAGGTAGGCGATCAGATAGCCATCGAGGATCTCCAGCCGGCGCTCGATCTCGGCCAGGCGATGGCGCGAGCGGCGCTGCAAGACGACCTGGCGGTGATCCAGCCACGCCTGCAGCGCCTGACGCAGGTCCATCACCCGCGGCACCTGGTCGGCGTCGAGCACGTTGAGGTTCAGCGGAAAGCGGATCTCCAGATCGGTGAGCTTGAAGAGCTGCTCCATCAGCAGCTCGGCAGGCACGTTGCCGGTCTTGGGCTCGAGCACCAGGCGCACGTCGTCGGCCGACTCGTCGCGCACGTCCTCGAGCATCGCCACCTTCTTGCCGTTGATCAGCTCGGCGATCTTCTCGACCAGCTTGGCCTTGGGCACCTGGTAGGGAATTTCGGTGACGACGATGCGGTACTGGCCGCGCGGCAGCGACTCCTTGACCCACTTGGCGCGCACGCGGAAGGCGCCGCGGCCGGTCTTGTAGGCTTCGACCACCGCCTCGCGCGGCTCGACCAGCACGCCGCCGGTCGGAAAGTCGGGACCCTTGACGTGCTCGACCAGCGTCTCGATGCGGGCGTTGGGCGCCTTGATCAGGTGCAGCAGCGCATCGCACAGCTCGCCGACATTGTGCGGCGGGATCGAGGTCGCCATGCCGACGGCGATGCCGGCGGCGCCGTTGGCCAGCAAGTTGGGAAAGGCCGCCGGCAACACCACCGGCTCCTGTTCGGCGCCATCGAAATTGGCGCGGAAATCGACCGCGTCCTCGTCGATGCCGGCCAGCAGCGCCTGGGCCACCTCGGTCAGTCGCGCCTCGGTGTAGCGCATGGCCGCGGCATTATCGCCGTCGATGTTGCCGAAATTGCCCTGGCCGTCGACCAGCGGGTAGCGCGTGGCGAAGTCCTGCGCCAGCCGCACCAGCGCGTCGTAGATCGACTGGTCGCCATGCGGGTGCAGCTTGCCCATCGTGTCGCCGACCACGCGGGCGCTCTTCTTGAAGGCGCCGGCCGGATCGAGCCGCAGCTCCTGCATGGTGTAGAGCAGCCGGCGATGCACCGGCTTCAGCCCGTCGCGCACGTCGGGCAGCGAGCGCGCCATGATGGTGCTGAGCGCGTAGGACAGGTAGCGCTCCGACAGCGCCGAGCGCAGCGAGACGGGCTGGATGGGCGCCGGCGGAGGCGGCGGCGCAGCGGCCGAAGTCGATTTTGCCATAGATCGAGGGGTTCGTGGCCAGTCTAGCCACAAGCTGTTGTGCTAATGCGTTGAAGCGTCTCGATAAACCGCTGGCGCGCCGGTGGCAAGGGTTTGTTGTGCGGCCAAAAAACGTGGCGCTCCAGGAAATAGCCGGTCAGGTCGAGGCCGCTGAGAACGTCGGCCGGCTGGCCGATGCCGCCTTCCGTCAGGAACGCCGGCAGCGCCAGCAGCTTGTCCTTGTAGGCCTCGCCGCCGGCGCGGCTGACCGCCCGTCCGGTGCGCGGCGAGACGTAGATCAAATCCTCGGTGGCCCCCGTGGCGGCGCAGGCCTGCAGGTCCAGCCCGAAGCCCAGCTCCTGCAGCAGCCCCAGCTCGAGATGGACGTAGACAGTGGGCCAGCCGTCATGGCCCAGCGCCGCCATCAGTGCCGCCATGCCGTCGAACATCGCGGCGTGCGGCTCGCGCTCGGGCAGCGCCGCATCGAGCGTGCCGCAGGCGGCCAGCAGCCCGGCCAGCGCGAGCGGATCGTCGAGGGCACGCGCGGCGTGCGCCGCCATCAGCTCGCCCTTGAAGTTGCCGAGATGCTCGGCCAGCCGGCCGCGCCAGTCGAGCCGCAGCAGGTTGCCCGGCTGCCACAGCGGCCGCTGCCGCGTCGAGGCGCCGCCATACACCAGGCCGGCGTGACGGCCGTGGCCGGCGGTCAGCGCCGTCACCACCAGCGCCGATTCGCCATGCGCACGCACGCCCAGCACGAAGCCGTCTTCAGTCCACTCCACGATTCCTCGCCCACAACGTCAGACCCTGTGCGTCGTCACCATACCTTCGTCGCACGACACGAGCGATGCGCGGGCGCAGGAGTCGACGCCTCAGACGTCGTAGCGCAGTCCCCACTCATCGTAGCGCACGCGATCGTCGGCCCAGTGCTCCTTGACCTTCACGGTCAGGAACAGATGCACGGGCCGGCCGACGATCTCGGTGAGCTGCTTGCGGGCGCGACTGCCGATCATCTTGATGCGCGTCCCGCCCTTGCCCAGCGCGATCGGCCGCTGGCTCTCGCGCATCACGAAGATGGCGCAGTCGACGCGCGCGCTGCCGTCCGGCCGCTCGGTCCACGCCTCGGTCTCGACCGCGGCCTCGTAGGGCAGCTCGTCGTGCAATTGCAGGAACACCTGCTCGCGCACGATTTCGGCCGCGAGCAGCCGCAGCGGAATGTCGGTCAGCTGGTCCTCGGGATAGAGGAACGGCCCCTCCGGCAGCGCCGCCGCCAGCCAGTCGGCGAGATCGTCCAGACCGTCGCCGGTCATGGCCGACACCATGAAGGTGCGGTCGAAGGGATGCACGGCGTTGGCCGCCGCCGCCTGCGCCAGCAGCTTGTCGCGGCGCACCAGGTCGATCTTGTTGAGCACCAGGATCGCCGGCTTGCCGACGTCGCGCAGCCGGGCGGCGATAGCCCGCGCCTCCTCGCCGAAGCCGCGCGCGGCGTCGACCAGCAGGGCCACCAGATCGGCGTCGGCGGCGCCCTGCCAGGCGGCGTGCACCATGGCGCGTTCCAGGCGCTTCTGGCGGCGATCGTGGATGCCGGGCGTGTCGACGAACACCAGTTGGGCGCGCGTGCCGTCGGCGAGGTCGCGCATGGCGATGCCCAGCACGCGGGTGCGCGTGGTCTGCGCCTTGGGCGAGACGATCGACACCTTGCCGCCGACCAGGGCGTTGAGCAGCGTCGACTTGCCGGCGTTGGGCGCGCCCAGCAGTGCCACAAAGCCGGCGCGCGTGGTGCCCTCGGTCATGAGTCCGTATCTCGACGATTCCTCCCCACACGCAGCGTGGGGAGGTGCCCGAAGGGCGGAGGGGCGCCGTCGCGGTCTCGCCGGCAAACACCACGGCAGCTCCCCATCCGGCGCTTCGCGCCACCTTCTCCACCGGCGTGGGGAAGGAAAGACAGCGCGCTCACGACAGCGACTCCAGCATGGCCGTGGCGGCGGCGCGCTCGGCGACCCGCTTGGTCCTGCCGGTGCCGCGCGCCGCCGGCCGGCCACGCACCGTGACCTCCATCACGAATTGCGGCGCATGCGGCGGTCCTTCGCGGCCGACCTCGCGGTAGCTGGGCAGCGGCAGGCCGCGGCCCTGGGCCCATTCCTGCAGCGCGGTCTTGGGGTCGCGCGGCGGCTGCGGGTGGTGCTCGATGCGCGGCGCCCAGTAGCGCTCGACGAAGCGCCGCGCCACCTCCAGCCCACCGTCGCGGTACAGCGCGCCGATCACCGCCTCGCAGGCGTCGGCCAGGATCGCCGGCTTCTCGCGGCCGCCGGTCGCCTCTTCTGAGTCGGCCAGGCTCAGGTGGGCGCCCAGGCCGATGACGCGCGCCACATCGGCCAACGTTTCGGCCCGCACCAGCGCGGCATGGCGGCGCGCCAGCTCGCCCTCGCTTTCGTCGGGAAAGCGGCTGATCAGCAGGTCAGCCACGGCCAGCGACAGCACGCGGTCGCCGAGGAACTCGAGCCGCTCGTTGCCGTGGCGCAGATCGATGTTGCGGCCGCGCTGGCGGTCGATGGCGCTGCGGTGCGTCAGCGCCTCGCGCAGCAGGTCGGGATTGGCGAAGCCGTGGCCGAGGGCGGCGTCGAATTCCTTGCCGTCTGCCGCGCCGGCCGGCGCCGGGTTCGCCACACCGTCCCCCTCGCCGCCGGCTAGCGGATCGCGTCGAAGATGCGGCCGTAGCGGATCGCGCCGGGCCACTTCCAGACCTCCCACAACGCGGCCGAGCCGTCGTGCGAGAAGAAAATGAATTCGGCCCGCCCGACCAGGTTCTCGACCGGCACGAAGCCGACCTGGCTGCCGGCGACCCGGCTGTCGGCCGACTCGTCGCGGTTGTCGCCCATGACGAACACGTGGTCCTTGGGCACGACGAACTCGCGCGTGTTGTTGGGGTCGTCGCCCTGCTCCTTGGGCGCGCCGATCGGCACCTTCTTGCGGATCAGATGCATGCGGCCGTCCGGCAGGACCTCGACGTAGACCAGCGCCCCTGACGTCCCGCCAGCCGGCTGCGTGCCGCCGTTGGGCGCCGGCTTGAGCTCGACCGGCTTGTCGTTGAGATAGAGTACGCCGCCCTTGACCTGCACCCGGTCGCCGGCAACGCCGACGATGCGTTTGATGTAGTCGGTGCGGTTGTCGCCTGGCCACTTGAAGACCGCCACGTCGCCGACCTTGGGCGGATGCTCGAAGATGCGGCCCGAGAACGGCGCCATCGACAGCGGGAAGGAATGCCGGCTGTAGCCGTAGGAGTACTTCGACACGAACAGGTAGTCGCCGACCAGCAGTGTCGGAATCATCGAACCGCTGGGGATGTTGAACGGCTCGAACGCGAAGGTGCGGGCCACGATGGCGATCAGCACCGCGTAGACCACGGTCTTGATCGTCTCGAGCCAGCCACCGGACTGTTCCCTGCGACTCATGGCTTTGTCGGCTTTCACTACCAGAATGCACGAGCTGCCGGCCGGGGGGCGGCGCGGCAGGCGGCGGATATAGCAACTATGGACCGCGAAGTCTGCCCCTCGCTGGCAGCCGCCGCGAAAGGCTCTTGCCAAGCCGTCCCGGTGTCATTATGAGCACAAGCGCTCACTTTCTTTTGTCGAGGATCGGATATGGCCAAGGGCGCCGGCCACAACATCTGGTACATGTGGGGGCTGGCGCAGCGCGCCTATTCCGCCATTTGCCCCAGCGACGTCATCAAGAAGACGTTCAGCCCGGCGCTGCTGCTGGCCATCGCCTGGGAAGAGACGATGTTCAACAACATCCACCAGGAAGGCTTCGATCACGGCGACTGGATGAAACGCTGGTCGAGCGACCCGGCGATCCAGGCCGAGGTCAGGGCGGCGCTGGAGTCGTTCAAGCATCCCGAGCTGCCGGCCAAGCAGATCCCCGGCAACCATGCCGTCGGCTTCGTGCAATGCGAGCGTGACACCATCGGCAACTGGCTGCTGTTCAAACCGGAGGTGGCGATCGGCCTGCCCGGCTTCGACGCCGCCATGCTGCCCAATCCGCGGGCGGCCAAGGGCGACGCGCAGGAGACCCGCAAGCTGCAGCAGCGCACCCGCTGGTGGCAGACCATCGACGAGGTGGCGATCGCCACCGACGAGATCGGCTTCCAGCTCGGCTGGCGCGGCCTGTGGTACCTGTTCGAAATGGGCGTGGCGCGCACCAAGGCCAGCGCGCTCAAGATCTACGCCGGCAAAAATCCCGAGCGCGACAAGCCGGGCAAGACGGCCGGCCGCACCGCGCCGCAGATCATCGACGGCTGGTTGCGTTTCGAGGCGGTGATGGCCGCCTACGAGCGCATGCGGCCGATCGACATGCTGCCGCCGCAATACGGCTGGCCGATCGCCAACCGGCTGCTGGCCGGCGCCTTCTGGATCGCCAAGCCGGACGGCGATTTCGTCGGCGGTTTCGGCGTGCCCAACACCGAGGCCCGCATCTGGGGCGAGATGGTCAGCCGCTTCGTCAAGCCCGGCCTGCAGCCCATCGTGCCGCCCGACGCCACCGACGCGCTGCGCGACGCCATTATCGCCCAGGCCAAGACCACCAAGGTCGCCTGAGCCGGCGCCTCGCGCCGCTCACGTCGCGGCCGGCAGCGCCTCGATGACGACGAAGGCCTGCGCCATCGGAAAATCGTCGGTGATGGTCAGGTGGATCTCGGCCCGCATGCCGGCCGGCGTGATCGACCGCAGCCGCTCCAGCGCGCCGCCGGTGAGCTGCAAGGTCGGCTGGCCGCCCGGCTTGTTGACGACGCCCATGTCGCGCCAGAAGACGCCGCGGCGCAGGCCGGTGCCCAGCGCCTTGGCGCAGGCCTCCTTTGCGGCGAAGCGCTTGGCGTAGCTGGCGGCGCGATCGGCGCGGCCGTCGGAGCGGCGGCGCTCGATGTCGGTGTAGCAGCGGTCGAGGAAACGCGTGTCGTGCCGTTCCAGCGTCTTCTGGATGCGGCGAATGTCGATCAGGTCGCTGCCGATGCCGATGATCATGGCCGCTGGATAGCGCGTCGGCCGCGCCATTGCCAGCCCGGGCAACGTCACCCGCTGAAGCCTGCGCTGGTGCCGCCGTCGCGGCATGAAGAGAAATCCGGGCGACGCCTCGATGCCGCCGCGGACTCGCAACAACGGCCGCCCGCAGCACGCTGGCGCCGCCGCAAGCTAGGCCGCCGCGACCTCGACCGCCGTGTCGTTGAAACAGGCGCCCCTGGCCAGATCGGCGCGCTCGTCAGCCGACACGAGCGCGCTGATCGTCTGGCCGGTCGGGCTGGTGGCCAGCCACGCGCCCTTCTCCGAGGCGACGACGCCGGGCGGCACGGCATCGCTCACCAGCAGCGGCAGAATGACCTCGCCGCGGTCGTTCCAGACGCGGACTGACGTGCCGCCGCCGAGGCCGCGGGCGCGGGCATCATCGGGGTGCATCACCAGGCCTGGCGCCTCCGAGGGCGCGCCACCACGGCCCAGCAGGGTCGACGAGATACGCTTGTCCGAGGCCGGCGAGATCAGCGCCAGCGGAAACCGCTCGGACCGCGGCCGGAAAGCCGGCAGCCGCGCGTCGGGGCCCCAGCGGTCGGCCAGGGTCTGCGATGCCAGCTCGACCTTGCCGGACGGCGTGGCCGGCATCACGTTGTCGAACAGCGCCAGAGGCCGGCCGTCCGGCGCCGACATGCGCAAGGCCTTGTCGGTCGGGATGCGGCTCGGTCTCTGGCCGCCCAGCCGCGGGTGGGCGCCGTCGACGGCATCGTCCATGAGCTCCGGATCGCTGGCCCTGAAGCAGGCGTCCTCGAATCCGAACCGCTGCGCCAGGCGCCGGAAGATCTCGGTGTTAGGCAAGGCCTCGCCGACCGGCGCAATGACGGCTTCGGCCCGCTGCAGCCAGTGATGGCCGTAGGCGCCGTAGAGATCATCGCATTCGAAATGCGTTGCCGACGGCAGCACCACATCGCAGTACCGCATGCTTTCCGTCATGGCGATCTCGATGCCGACCAGGAAGACCTCCTCGCGCTGCAGGCCGCGGATCACGCGGTTCTGGTCGGCATGGACGACCACGGGGTTGTGATTGTAGATGAACAGCGCCCGCAGCGGCGGCTCGACGTCGTCGCGCTCGAGATGGCGGCCGACGTCCAGGATATCGAGCGTACGCGTGCCGGCCGGCATGAGGTCGGGGCGCTGCAGCTTCGCCGGCGTCTTGGGCACCGCGAAGCCGGCGCCGAGGACAATGCCGCTGGCGGCGCCCAGCTTGCCCAGCAGCGCCGGCAGCGCAATCGCCGCCCTGATGCCGCTGCCGCCATTGCGGCCGCGCTCCAGCCCGTTGCCCGGCGCGAGAACCAGCGGATCGGCCTCGGCCATCCAGCGCGCGAGCCGCCGGATGTCGTCGGCCGGCACGCGACACGTTTGCGCCGCCGCCGCAATCGTCCAGGGTCGCGCCAGGGCCATGAATTCGTCGTAGCCGCCGACATGCGTGGCGATGAACCGCAGGTCGTGCGCGCCCATCCGTTCCAGTTCGGCCGCCAGGGCGAAGCCCAGCACCACGTCCGTGCCGGGATGCAGTGGCAGATGCAGGTCGGCCTGCTCGGCGATCTTGGTGCGCAGCGTATCGATCACCACCAGCCGGGCGCCCTTGCGCTTGGACGCACGGATGTTCCGCACGAGGTGCAGGTTGGACACCGTCGCGTTGTTGCCCCAGACGACGTTCAGACTGGCGTTCGCGGCCGCTTCCGGCCCGATGCCGGGGACCGCGCCGTAGGTTCCCGTCCATGCCTCGCTGCGCACGCCGCCGCACAGCGAGCGACGATAGAGCTGCGTCGCGCCCAGCTTGTGGAAGAACCGCAGCGACATGCTGTCGCCCGACAGCATGCCGTGCGGACCGGCATAGTTCAGCGGCATCACCGCCTGCGGTCCCCAGCGCTCGACCACATCGGCCACGCGCCGGTGGATCAGGTCGAGCGCCTCGTCCCAGCTGATGCGCACGAACTGACCCGATCCGCGGGGGCCGACACGCTTGAGGGGAAACTGCAGCCGGCCCGGACCATGCACGAATTCACCCGAGTGGTGCGCCACCTTGTTGCAGATGACCGAGTCCGTATAGGGCAGCGCGTCGGAGCCGCGCACCTTGACGATGCGCCCGTCGTCGACCGTGACCGTCAGGCTGCACGTGTCGGGGCAATCGAGTGTGCAGACGCTCGCGCGCTCAATAGCCGTCATGATCTGCTCCTCAAGTGGCCGGCGATACCGACGCCGACAGTCGCGCTACAGGCCGCGCGCCGCGTCCATCAGGCGCCGCATCTCGGCGATGCTTTGCGTCCAGCCGACGAAGATCGCCTCGCCCACCAGGAAGTGGCCGATGTTCAGCTCCTTCACCTGCGGGATGGCCGCCACCGGCGTGACGTTGTCGTAGGCGAGGCCATGACCCATGTGGCACTCCAGGCCGAGCCGGGCGCAATCGGCTGCCGCGGCACGCAGGCGGTCGAGTTCCTGATCGCGCGCCGCGCCGTCGAGTTCGCAGTAGCGGCCGGTATGCAGCTCGACCACCGGCGCGCCCAAGGTCACGGCGGCGTCGAGTTGCCGACGCGCCGGCTCGATGAACAGCGACACCCGGATGCCGGCATCGAGCAGGCGGCGCACCCGCGGCTGCAGCTGGTTGTGCTGGCCGGCGGCGTCGAGGCCGCCCTCGGTGGTGCGCTCCTCGCGCCGCTCGGGCACGATACAGGCGGCATGCGGCCGGTGCCGCAGCGCGATGTCGACCATCTCGTCGGTCGCCGCCATCTCGAAGTTCAGCGGCAGCGGCACCTCCTTGACCAGCCGCTCGATGTCGGCATCGACGATGTGGCGGCGGTCCTCGCGCAGATGCGCCGTGATGCCGTCGGCGCCGGCCTCAACCGCCAGCAGCGCCGCGCGCAGCGGATCGGGATGCCGCCCGCCGCGCGCGTTGCGCACCGTGGCGACGTGATCGACATTGATACCCAGTCGGATGCGACGCGCGCTCATGAACGTTCCCGTGGACCTCGGCATGGCCGGCGACGCACCCTAGGTCAGCGTCCGCCGCACCGTCCGCCGCGAACTTGTCCGCATTGTCGCCGGCCGACCGCTCGCTCATCCACCGCCGGTGCCCTTGACAGAACCGGTCGGCAGGCACACGTTTTTAGTGTCCGAACCTCCCCCATGCGCGCCGCCTGCGCGACCTGGGTTGCGCTGCTGGCAGCGCGGGAGGACCGGGCGATGCGACAACCAGCTCGGGAGGCATGCACCGCATGGATACTCCACCGGGCCAGCAACCCGGGTCCCGCTGACTAAGCAACGGGACCATGACCTGGACGCGCGATCGCATATTCCGGCCAAGGACGCTCCGGGTCACCGAAAGACAGATTTAACGTGAGACGACGGACCGACGACCGCCGCCCTTGGCCAGGCGCCGGAGACGCAGTCCGACAGAGGCCACTCTCCACGAGCGGCCCGGGCAATGCCCACAGAGCCCCGCTTCCCGCATCGCTCGGGACGGGGCTCTTCATTTTCGCACCACACCGTCGAGCCGGCGATATCGGCCGTTGCGGCGTCACGCGGCGCGGCGCCGACATGCTGCCTGCAAGCGCCGTCGCGTGATAACGTCGCGGCCATGAGGTTGGGTCGGTGAGCACTGCCCGGGTCGAACGGCGGCTGGCGGCGATCGTCTGTGCCGACGTGGTCGGCTACAGCCGGCTGGTCGGGCTCGACGAGACGGCGACGGTGGCGGCGTGGCGGGCGCATCGCGAGGCGATCCTGCCGGTCGCGGCGGCGCATCGCGGTCGACTGGTCGGCACGCAGGGCGACGGGCTGCTGTTCGAGTTCGCCAGCGTCGTCGACGCCGTCGCCGGCGCGCTGGCGATCCAGCAGACCATGGCGGCGCGCGCCGCCGCCGAGCCTGAGGAACGTCGCTTCCGCCTGCGCGTCGGCATCAACCTGGGTGACATCATCGTCGAGGGCGCCGACATCCTGGGCGACGGCGTCAACGTCGCGGCCCGGCTGGAAGCACTAGCCGAACCCGGCAGCATCGTCGTCTCCGGCGTGGTGCGCGACCAGGTGATGGACAAGCTGCAGGTCGCGTTCGACGACCTGGGTCCGCGCTCGGTGAAGAATATCGCCCGCGCCGTGCATGCCTGGCGGGTGCGGCCGGCCGGCAGCGCCGCGCCGGTGATCGCGCCCAAGGGCGACGCGGCGCGGCCGTCCAAGCCGGCATCGCG
>JAHCJT010000002.1 GCA_026126245.1 Alphaproteobacteria bacterium | reverse complement strand
GGTCGCCGAGGTCGGCAACCCGACCGTTGTCGCGACGCTGACCGTGATCGCCGCACTGCTGCCGATGCTGTTCGTCTCGGGCCTGATGGGGCCCTATATGGCGCCCATTCCGGCCAATGCCTCGGCGGCGATGTTGTTCTCGTTCTTCGTCGCGATCGTCGTGGCGCCGTGGCTGATGCTGCGGCTGGCGCCACGCGCCGCCGCCGCGGGTGCCGGCACGGGCGCGCACGGCCACGGCGAGGGGCCGCTGGGCCGACTGTACCGCCGCTTCGCCACGCCGGTCGTGCGCTCGCGCCGCACCGCCTGGGCGTTTCTGATCGGCGTCGGTGTGGCCACGCTTGCCGCCTGCGGGCTGTTCGCCACCAAGAGCGTGACGGTGAAGCTGCTGCCGTTCGACAACAAGTCGGAGATCGCGGTCGTCGTCGACCTGCCCGAAGGCGCCAGTCTCGAAGACACGGAGCGGGTCCTGTTCACCATTGCCGAGACGGCCCGGCAACTGCCCGAACTGCGCTCGGTCCAGAGCTATGCCGGCACCGCCGCGCCGTTCAACTTCAACGGGCTGGTCCGCCACTACTACCTGCGCCAGTTGCCGGAGCTGGGCGAGCTGCAGCTCAACCTCGCGCCGCGCGCCGAGCGCGGCCGCGCCAGCCATGCGATCGCCCTGGATCTGCGCCAGCGCCTCAAATCCCTGGCACTGCCGGCCGGCGTGGTGGCCAAGGTGGTCGAAGTCCCGCCCGGACCGCCGGTACTCGCCACGCTGCAGGCCGAGATCTACGGGCCCGACTCCGTGACCCGCCGGGCGGTCGTGGGCGAACTCAAGAAGATCTTCGCCTCGGTTCCCTACATCGTCGACATCGACGATTCGGTCGGCGAGCCGCGGCCGCGGCTGCGCATCGCCATCGACCAGGACCGCCTAGAGTTCTTCGGCGTCGAGCAGCGCGACGTCTACGACACCTTGCAGGCGCTGCTTGGCGGCACGCCGGTCGGCTATTCGCACCGTGGCGAAGGCCGGGATCCGATCGAGATCGCCGTGCGGCTGCCAAAGCGCGATCTCGCCTGGACCGAGGCGCTGGCGGCGACACCGGTACCGGCCAACGCGCTGCCGGGAAATCGCACGATCGTCGAACTTGGCGACGTGGTGCGGGTGACGCGCGAGGCCGGCTCGCCGACGATTTTCCGCCGCGACGGGCGCTTCGCCGACATGGTGCTGGCAGAACTCGCCGGGGCGTACGAGGCACCGATCTACGGCATGATCGACGTGGCCCGGCGCATCGACGCGCACAACTGGGGCACGCTGCCCAAGCCGGCGATCGGCCTGCACGGCCAGCCCGAGGACGAGTCGCGGCCGACGTTGCTGTGGGACGGCGAGTGGGAGATCACCTACGTGACGTTCCGCGACATGGGCGCCGCCTTCGGCGCTGCCATGGTCGGCATCTATATCCTGGTCGTGGCGCAGTTCGGCAGTTTCCGGCTGCCTCTGGTGATCCTGACGCCGATCCCGTTGACGCTGATCGGCATCGTGGTGGGTCACTGGTTGTTCGGCGCGCCCTTCACGGCGACCTCGATGATCGGCTTCATCGCCCTGGCCGGCATCATCGTGCGCAACTCGATCCTGCTGGTCGACTTCATCCGCCACGGCGCGCGGCAGGGCGCAACCTTGCGCGAGGTGCTGCTGGAAGCCGGTGCCGTGCGCTTCAAGCCCATTCTTCTGACCGCCCTGGCCGCCATGATCGGGGCCGCGACCATCCTGCTCGATCCGATCTTCCAGGGGCTGGCGATCTCGCTGCTGTTCGGCCTGGCGTCCTCGACGCTGCTGACGGTGCTGGTGATCCCGGCGATCTACGTGGTGCTGCGCGACGCCGACCAGGTCATTGCTTGACGAAGGTGGCCACGGCCTCGGCCAGATCGTCGCCGTAGAGATCGCGGAAGAAGTGGTCGGCGCCATCGACCGTGGCGATGCGCAACCGGTCGGACGCGGCCGGCAGGCGCGTGCCAAGGCCGCGGACGACCTCGTCGTTGCCGGCGATCACCACCAGCGTCGGTACGGAGATGCGTTGCAGCAGCGTCGGCGTGTCATGCCGCTCGGCGCCGGTGTAGGTGTCGAGGAACGCCTGCGGCGAGACCGTCGCCGCGCGACAATAGAGGAAGCCGACACCTCGCATGTCGGCGCCGGGCGCGCTTTGCAGGCGCCGGGCTTCGGCGATGCGGGCCGACAGGTCGATGCCGAACGTCGCGGCATAGGCTGCCGCGACGTCTTCGGGCCCGAAAATTGTCGGCGCGATCAGGATCAGCCTGCGAATATCATTTGTGGCTGCCGTGGCGAGCGCAAAGGCGGCCTGTGCGCCACCTCGTGAATGACCCGCAAGGTCGACACGTGAGGCACCGCGGCCCTTCGCCCACCGGGCCCAGGCACCGATCTCCCGGACCGTCTGTTGCAGCGTCTCGCGGTAGGGAATGGCGCAATCATACGGGCCGCGGCGGTTGTCGACGCCCAGCGACAGCGTGATCGCCAGACTGGCAATGCCGCGTTCTGACAGGGCCTCTTGCAGTGCCGCCATGATTTCCATGCGGCCGTGCATCAGTGTCCCGTGCACCAGAATCACAAGTCCGCCGCTCATGGTGCCGCCATCGGGCACAGCGAGCTCGCCGTTGAGCGTGCGGCCGTCGTGGGCAATGCGCACGGCTTCGGCCTGAGCCGGCGTGACGAAGCCAAGAGCCGCCCACAGCAGCGCCGCGAGCAAGGATCGAACGGTGCCGCCGCGCGCCAAGCTTGTCCCTATTTCCGGCGTTTGACCGGCTTGATTTCCGGCGGGCAGAAGATCGCTGCCAGAGTCTCCAGCACACGCGCCGCCGCCGGGTCGGCGAGGCGGTAGTAGATCGATTGCGCATCGCGACGCGCAGCCACAACGCCCAGTCCGCGCAGGCGGGCGAGATGCTGCGACAGCGCCGATTGGCCCAATCCGACCTCCGCCGCGAGATCGCTGACCGAGCGTTCACCATCGGCCAAAGCGCACAGGATCATCAACCGGCGTTGGTTGGCCAAGGCCTTCAGCAGCTCCGCGGCGGTTGCGGCGCTGCTTTCGAAGCGCTTTCTGTCGACGCCCTCAAGCATTCGTGTGTATTGGTTCATTGCTTGCCTGTTGCAAAGCAATTTAGAGCTTTCTAATATAAGCGGCAATTGAAATAAGGGACTAGGAGGAAGCGGCCATATGGCAGGTCCGCTCGGTCGCGCGGCGGGTGCAATGACGGTCGCAGCAATCGCCGTCATCGCGACGGTTGCCGCCTCGCGGGCGGCCGAGCTGGTAATGTATCATTCCAAGGGTTGCGCCTGGTGTGCCGCGTGGGATCGGCAGGTCGGCACGGTGTACGACAAGACCGCCGAGGCGCGCGTTCTGCCGCTGCGACGGGTCGATGCGGACCATGACGGCAACGGTGGCGTGCGGCTGGCCAAGCCGGTGGAATACACGCCGACCTTCGTCATCGTTTCGTGCGGCAGGGAACTGGGACGGATCACCGGCTATCCGGGGGAGGACCATTTCTGGGGCCTCCTGGACGCGGAAATCGAGCGTCATCGGTCCGCTCTGGCGGCAACATGCTAGCGTGCGCGTTGCGTAACTTTCGGGCATCAACAATAGCCATGGCGTCAGGCGCCGGCGGGTCCGGCGCCGGCGCGCCAAATGAACGATAGGGGGCAACGATGAACAGGTGGGGGGCAGGTCGCCGCGGCATTGGCGCGATGGCATTGGTGGCAGTGGCCGCGGGGATGGTTGCCGGCGCAGCGATGGCGCAATCCAAGGCGCCGCCGCTGCATCTCGAGGGCTCGGCGTCGCCGGAACCGTGGACACGCTATCGCGATTGGAGCAAGGCTCACTGGGACGCCTACAACACCCTTGCGCGCCGCGACGTGACGCCGCCGCCCGGCAAGGAAATCGCAATCACGGGCGACATCACGGGCGATCCGAAGAAGGGCCAGGAACTGGCATTCTCACGTGCCCGCGGGGGTGGCTGCCTCGCTTGCCACATCATGGGACCCGCGACTCCGGAAACGCCGGGCAATGTCGCGCCGGACTTGTCGGAAATCGCGACCGCGGGCCGCACGGACCAGTGGCTGTACAACTACATTTACGACGCGCGCGTCTACAATCCGCAGACGTCGATGCCGCCTTGGGGCGCGCACGGCTTCTACAAGCCGGACGAGATCCGGGACATGGTGGCGTTTCTCAAGACGCTGAAGACTCCGACGACGTTCAAGAACGACCTCGACGATCCGCAGAAGCGCAAGCGGCCGGTCGAGGACCGCGATGCGCTCGACCCGTTCGTCAATCCGGCGGCTGAACGCATTGAGATCGGGGCGGCGCTGGCCGCCAAGCCGGCGGCGAACGGCAAGAGCTGCGTGACCTGTCACGCCAATCCCAAGGCGGCGTTTGCCGGCTGGGCGACGTCGATGCCCAAGTGGGAGCCGCGTCTGAAGAAGGTGCTGGGTGTCGAGGAGTTCATCTATCGCCACGCGCGCGCGGTGATGAACGTCGAGTGGCGCATGCAGAGCACTGAGAACATCGACATGAGCGTGTTTCTGCATTCGCTGTCCAACGGCCGCGAGATCCGGGTCGACGTGTCGAGCCCCGAGGCCAAAGCGGCCGTCGAGCGCGGCAAGCATCTGACCGAAACCAAGATCGGCCAGCTCAACTTTGCCTGCATCGACTGCCATACGGCGGAAAAGGGCGCCCTGAAATGGCTGCGCGGCCAGTGGCTGGGCGAATTCCGTGGCCAGCTCGACCATTTCCCGACGTGGCGTACCAGCCGCGGCACCGGCCAGACCTGGGATGTGCGTAAGCGTTTCCAGTGGTGCGCCGTGCAGGTGCGGGCCAACGAATTGCCGCCCGATGCCCCCGAGTACGGCGACCTCGAGTTGTATCTGAAGAGCCTGAACCAGGGCCTCAAGCTGACGGCGCCGAACATTCGGCACTGAGCGGCCCCGGAGAGAATTGCTGGAGGACGAGATGATGCGCAGAGATCTGACATTGAATCGCCGGCGGATTGTCGTCGGCGCGCTGGGTGCGACGGCCGCCGCAGCGCTGGCGACGGTGTTCGCCGGCCCGGCATCAGCGACACCCGAGTCGGCCAAGCAGCTGCTGCAGACGCTGGCCAAGGGCGATCCCAAGGAGGGTCGCGTGAGCGTGAAGGCGCCCGAGATCGCCGAGAACGGCAACGCAGTGCCGGTGACGGTGTCGGTCGAGAGCCCCATGACCGAGAAGGATCACGTCAAGGCGGTGCACATCGTAGCGGACGGGAATCCCAATCCGGGCGTCGCTTCGTTCTTTTTCACGCCCGCGTCCGGCAAGGCCGAGGTGCAGCTGCGGGTCCGCATGGCGCAGACGCAGAAGTTGATCGCCGTCGCCGAGATGAGCGACGGCACGCTGTGGAGCGCCGCCCGTGAAGTGAAGGTTACCATCGGCGGCTGCGGCGGCTGACAGGGTTGAGGAGAGACATCATGGCCGACGACATCAAGCCGCGCATTCGTGTACCGCAGAATCCCAAGAAGGGAGAGGTGATCGAGATCAAGACCCTGATCACCCATCCCATGGAGTCGGGGCAGCGTAAGGACGCGCAGGGCAACACGATTCCCCGCCGCATCGTCAATGCGATCTCCGTCACCTACAACGGCAAGCCGGTGTTCTCCGGCAAGCTCGAGCCCGCGATCTCGGCGAACCCCTACCTGTCGTTCTTCGTCAAAGTCGAGGAGAACGGCACGCTGGCCTTCGAATGGAAGGACGACGACGGCTCGGTCTACAAGGCCGAACAGAAGATCACGCTGGCGGGCTGACGCCCGCTTTTCCGCGCGCCGGCGCGTCGACCCGGCACAAACGCCGCGCCTGGCCGGCGCGGGTGGAAAGAGGCTTGGCTTTTTTCGGATCGGCTGACCAATGCCCTTGCTCTCGCGTCGTGACTTGATCCAGCTCGGACTGGCGATGAGTTCGCTGGCGGCCGGTGGCATTGCGTCGCGGGCACTCGCGCAGCAGCGCATCACCCAGGCCGACCTGCTCAGGTTCGAGCCGCTGGGCCAGGTGACGCTGCTGAACTTTACCGACATCCACGCCCAGCTCATGCCGCTCTATTTCCGCGAGCCGTCGGTCAATATCGGCGTCGGCGACGTCGCGGGACTGCCGCCGCATCTGACGGGCAAGGCGCTGCTGGAGGCGTACGGCATCGCCAGCGGCTCGCTGGACGCGTACGGCCTGGCATCGGTCGACTTCGCGGCGCTGGCCAAGACATATGGCCGCATCGGCGGACTGGATCGCATGGCCGCGGCGGTCAAGGCGATCCGCGCTGAGCGGCCCGGTCGCACCTTGTTGCTCGACGGCGGAGATACCTGGCAGGGATCGTACACGTCGCTCAAGACGCAGGGCGCCGACATGGTCGAGGCCATGAACGCCCTGGGTGTCGACGCCATGACGGCCCACTGGGAGTTCACCTACGGCGCCGAGCGGGTCAAGGCCCTGAAGGACAACCTCAAGTTCCCGTTCCTCGCGGGCAATGTGAAGGATACCGGTTTCGGCGACCCGGTATTCGACGCCGATACCGTGTTCGAACGCGGCGGCCTGGCGATCGGCGTCATCGGTCAGGCGTTTCCCTACACGCCGGTGGCCAATCCCCGCTGGCTGATACCGGAGTGGTCGTTCGGCATCGAGGAGGAGCGGATTCGCGCGCGAGTTGCGGCGCTGCGTGCGAAGAACGTCGATCTCGTCGTCCTGCTCAGCCACAACGGCTTCGACGTCGATCGCCGGCTGGCGTCGCGCGTCTCCGGCATCGACGTAATCCTGACCGGCCACACCCACGATGCCTTGCCGCAGCCTGTCAAGGTCGGCGACACGCTGTTGGTGGCGTCGGGCAGCCACGGCAAGTTCCTGGCGCGGCTCGACCTGGAGGTCAAGGACCGCAAGATCGCCGCCTGGCGCTTCAAGCTGATCCCGCTGCTGTCCGACGTCATCGCTCCCGACGCCGATATGGCGGCGCTCATCGGCAAGCTGCGCGCGCCGCATGCGGCCATGCTGTCGCAGGTGCTGGCGCGCACCGAGTCGACCCTGTACCGGCGCGGCAATTTCGGCGGCACGATGGACGATCTGATCTGCAAGGCCCTGCTGGCCGAGCGCGACGCCGAGATCGCGCTCTCGCCCGGTTTCCGCTGGGGATCGACTCTGCTGCCGGGCCAGGACGTGACCGTCGAGGACGTCTACAACCAGACCGCGATCACCTATCCGGCGGCGTACCGGTCGGAGATGAAAGGCAGCTTCCTCAAGGAAATCCTCGAGGACGTCGCCGACAATCTGTTCAACCCCGACCCCTACTACCAGCAGGGCGGCGACATGGTGCGCGTCGGCGGCATGTCCTATGCCATCGACGTTGCGGCGCCGATGGGCGGCCGCATCTCCGACATGACGCTATTGAAGACCGGCGAGAAGATCGACCCGGCCAAGAGCTACGTTGTCGCCGGGTGGGCATCGGTCAACGAGGGCACGCAGGGGCCGCCGGTTTACGACGTGCTCGCGAGCTACCTGAAGGCCAATCCCGTGATCCGCCTGGACGACAGGCGCCCGGTGCGCGTCAGCGGCGCCGACCGACGCGGCATGATGGAGTGACGGACATGGCGATCGACGATCGCAACGAAGTAGCCAGGCATATCGTGGCGATGCGCCCTGCGGCATCGTCGCTGCAGGCGGGTCGCCGCGGGTTTCTGGCCGGCGGCCTGGCCGGCGCGGCGGCTGGCGCGCTGCTGCACCCCAAGCTGGCGCTGGCCAAGGGCGGCGAGAACCTGCCGCCCAATGTGCCGGAATGGACGAAGACCTTGGGGTCGGGCGTCACCGAGAAGCAGTATGGCTCGCCGTCGGCTTTCGAGAAGCACGTCGTGCGGCGCAACGTCGAATGGCTGACGGCGACCGAACAATCGTCGATCAACTTCACGCCGCTGCCGGATCTCGACGGCATCATCACGCCCAGCGGCGTGTGTTTCGAGCGCCATCATGCCGGCGTGCCGGAAATCGATCCGGCACAGCACCGGCTGGTCGTTCACGGCATGGTCGATCGGCCGTTGATCTTCACGATGGACGATCTTGTGCGCTTTCCGTCGGTCAGCCGGATCCTGTTCCTGGAGTGCCCGGCCAACGGCGGGATGGAGTGGAAAGGCGCCCAGATGGACGGCTGCCAGTTCACGCACGGCATGGTGCATTGCTGCGAGTGGACCGGCGTCAAGCTGTCGACGCTGCTGCAGGAAGCGGGCGTCAAGGCGGAGGCGAAGTGGCTGCTGGCCGAGGGTGCCGATGGCGCGGCCATGACGCGGTCGATTCCGCTACAGAAAGCCCTCGACGACTGCATCGTCTGCTACTCGCAGAATGGCGAGCGCATCCGGCCGGAGCAGGGTTACCCGGTCCGGCTGATGGTGCCGGGCTGGGAAGGCAATGTGAACGTGAAGTGGTTGCGACGCCTGAAACTGGGCGACCGGCCCTGGCAGCATCGCGAGGAGACGTCGAAGTACACCGACCTGATGCCCGACGGAAAGGCGCGCCAGTTCACTTTCGTCATGGAGGCGAACTCGGTGATCACGGCACCGTGCCCGGAGAAGCCGCTGAAGTTCGGCAAGGGCTTCTACGAGATCCGCGGACTGGCGTGGAGCGGGCGCGGCCGTATCAAGCGCGTCGACGTCTCGATGGACGGCGGCAACAACTGGCATGTCGCGCAGCTGCAGGAGCCGGTGCTGAGCAAGGCGCTTGCCCGCTTCCGCCTGCCGTGGACCTGGGACGGCGCGCCGACGCTGCTGCAAAGCCGTGCCATCGACGAAAGCGGCTACGTGCAGCCCACCATCGAGCAGCTGCGCAAGGCGCGCGGCGTCAACTCGATCTATCACAAGAACGCCGTGCAGACCTGGCGGATCAATGCGAACGGGACGGTCAACAATGTCCAGATCCTCTGACCGGCTGAAGCGGCTCGCCGCGAGATCGGCCGTCGCGCTCGCGTGTCTCGTCGGCTTGCCGCTGGCCGACGGCATGGCGCAGTCGACGCCGCCCAAGCCGGCGGCGACGTCTGTCCACGATGGCGTCGGGCGGCCGGCGACGCCGGCCGAGATCAAGGGCTGGGACATCGATGTGCGCGGCGACGATGGCCTTGGCTTGCCGCCGGGCAAGGGCACGGCGAAGCAAGGCGAGGAGATCTATCTGGCGCAATGCGCCAGCTGCCACGGCGAGTTCGGCGAGGGCAACGGGCGCTGGCCCGAGCTGATGGGCGGCAAGGGCTCGCTGACGTCCGACGATCCGCGCAAGACCGTCGGCAGCTACTGGCCTTATGCGCCGACGCTGTTCGACTATATCCGGCGCGCCATGCCGTTCACCGCGCCGCAGTCGTTGAGCGACGACGAGGTCTACGCGGTGACCGCCTTCATCCTGAACCTCAACGACCTGTGGCCGATGGACGCCGAACTGGACGCCGCGAAACTCAGGTCGATCAAGTTGCCCAATCGCGACGGGTTCATCGGCGAGGATCCGCGCCCCGACACGCCCGTCGGGTCCGAGCCCTGCATGCGCAACTGCCGCGCGTCGCCGCCGAAAGTTACCAGCGATCTTGCGCAACGTCTGGGCGTTACGCCGGATCGCAAGCCGAAGGACTGACGGCGGTCGTCAGCGGCCGGTGAGGGCGTCGATCTCCTCGTCGGTCGGAAAGCGGCCGGTCCGACTGCGGGAATAGGCCAGTTGGCCGTCGACGGTGATGTCGAACTGTCCGGATTTACCGGGACTGAGATCGATATCGGAGATTCCGGTTTGCTCAAGCTTCGCCTTCACACGGAGGGCCTGGGGCTTGTAGCCTCAACCGCTGCAGTAATCGATGCGGACCTTCATATCGGTCTCCTGCGCCATCCCCCCCCCCGGCGGCGGCTGAACGCCCCCGGCTGGGGTCGATGCCCGGTATGTAGGGGCAGGTGAGGCGGGGCGCAATAGGCCGCCCTGTCGTGCATCGCCCGGGGCAAGTGGTGAGACGCCGTCGCGTCTGTACCTTTCCTCTGGTCGGCACCGTCTGCCGTCAGGTCTCTGGCGTGGCGGTCGTGATTCGCGGGTCGCTTGAGGGCCATACGGAGTCGGACCCGCTTGCGGATCAGCGGCGACGCGGCCGCATTCCGCGAGCCGCCGTCGACAGGGTCAGCCGGCCGCGGACTGGCGCCGGAACAGGCCGGCGAGGCGGCGGCGAATAGCCGCCTGCGCAGAGGGCACCGACCACACAATCGAGAAGATCGTGATGGCCGCCAGGCCGCCGCTGATCGGCCGCGTGAAGAACGGCGCGATGCTGCCGTCGGACAGCACCAGGGCGCGCGTCAGGTTGCTCTCCATCAGGTCGCCAAGCACCAGACCCAGGATCATCGGCGCCATCGGGAATTTCAGCTCGCGCAGCACAAATCCGATCAGGCCGAAAAACAGCATGACGTAGATATCGAAGACGCGCGAGGTGATGGCGAAGGCGCCGACGGTGCACAGCACAAAGACGATGGGCATCAATCGCTCACGCGGCACCAGCAGGATCCACAGCAGCGGCCGCACCAGCGTCAGACCGAAGAACAGTTTGGTCATGTCGGCGATCACCAGCATCGCCACGATCTGGTAGAAGAACTCCGGCGTCTGGATCATCAGCATCGGGCCGGGATTGATGTCGTGGATCATCATCGCCGCCATCAGCGCGGCGGCCGGCGCCGAGCCGGGCACCGCCAGCGTCAGGACAGGGATGATCGCCCCCGGCACGCAGGCGCTCTCGCCCGTCTCGGCCGACATCAGCCCCTCAATCGAGCCTTTGCCGTACTTCTCCTTCTCCTTGCTGGCGCGTCGCGCGGCGGCGTAGGACGACCACGCCGCGGTATCCTCGCCCAGTCCGGGCAGGATGCCGATGAACGTGCCGATCGCGCCCGAGCGCAGAATGGTTTTCCAGTGCTGCAATACGTCGGCGATCCGTGGAATGACCGAATCGATGCTGCTGCTGACCGCCTTGGCGGCCGGGGCGCGCATGGCCTGCAGGACCTCGGCGACGCCGAAGGCACCGACCAGCGCCGGCAGCAGGCCGATGCCGCCGGCCAAGTCGGTGAAGCCGTAGGCGAAGCGCTGGTAGTTGTAGTGCGGTTCCTGGCCGATGGTGGAAATCCACAGGCCAAAGAAGCCGGCCAGATAGCCCTTCAGCGCGTCGCCGCCCGATAGCGTGCCGGCGATAACGATGCCGAACGTGGCGATCCAGAAGAATTCGTAGCTCTGGAATGTCAACGCCAATTCGGCCAGCACTGGCGTCAGCGTCGCGACGCACAACGTGCCGAACAGGGTGCCGAGCCACGACCCGCTGGTCGAGATGCCCATGGCGCGCCCGGCCAGCCCCTGCCGTGCCAGCGGATAGCCGTCGAGTGTCGAACAGGCCGACGCCGGCGTGCCGGGGATATTGAGCAAGATGGCACTGCGGCTGCCGCCGTAAATGGCGCCGACATAGATGCAGACCAGCACCAGGATAGCCTCGGTGTGCGGCATGGTGAAGGTCAGCGTCGTCATCAGCGCGACGCCCATGGTCGCGGTGAGGCCGGGTAACGCGCCGACGACAATACCGAGGAAAGTGGCCCATAGAACCGTGACCACGAGGCCGGGCGACAGGAATGAGCCGAATGCGCCGATGAACTGGCCGAAACTGTCCAACATCGCGCCGGTCCTAGGGCAGGCGCACGAGAAAGGCGCGCTGGAAGACCAGCGTCACAGCGACGCCGGTGCCGATGCCCAGTACCGCGGCGATCGCCAGCCGACGCGCGCGTTCCTTTATGGGCGCCTCAGCCCGCCACTCGAACAGCGACGTGAAGGCGAAAACGAAAATCGCCGCCGCCAGCCAGAAGGGCAGTTGGCCGACCAGGCCGACGGCGAAGACAAGGCACAGCAGGCCGGCCAGGACGAGCCGGGTATTGCTGTAGCCCTCGCGGGACTTGCGCGGTTCATCCGCCCCGCCTGTCCGCAACGCGCCTCGCGACACGGAACGCAGGCCCAGCCAGATGCTCAGGACGACGACGACGATGCCGTGCAGGGTTGGCACCAGACCGGGGGCCTCGTAGATCGGCCCCTGCTGGTCGCGATACGTCGGCATCAGGAAGGCAAGCCAGACGATGGCCACGCCGACGCAGAAGAAGACTGCCGCCGTCCACAAATCGTAGCGCGGCGGCAGCGGTTGCTCGTGCGGCATCAGGGAAGGCGGTGGCGTTTCCGTCATGCGCCAGTCGGCTCCGTCGTCAATCGGGAAGGGCGCGGCCGGAGTCCGGTCCGGCCGCGTCCGCTCTCACTGCAGGCGCTGGATGCCCAGGGTGTCGGGCGACAGCTTGGCCTTGCCGGCGTCGAAGTACAGCCACGCGGTCTGCCGCACCATCTTGAACGCCTCGTGCTCGGCATCGGCGCCGTACAGTGGCGAGAACAGCGCGCTGCGCGACGCGGCGTACTTGTTCAACGCCTCGGACTTGGCGATCTTGTCCTTCCAGACGGCTTCCATCGTCTTGACCACCGCATCTGGCGCGCCCTTGGGCACCCAGATACCGAAGTAATTGATCGGTGCTGGCATCTTGGGCAGCCACTTCGCCGTCGGCTGCAACTCGCCGAAGCCCTCCAGCATGACCGGCTTCTCCGACAGGATGGCCAGCGGCACCAGCCTCTTGGCCTTGATGTGCTCGGACATCTCGACCAGGAGCTGGGCGACGGCCATGGTCTCGCCCGCGACTGTTGCCGTGACCGCCGGCGCGCCGCCATTGTAGGTGACGTGCTTGTACTTGATCGGCGCGTTGGCCTTCACCGACTCCATGAAGTTGTGACCGGCGGACGAGAGGCCTGCCGTCGCCACCGGGATGCTGTCACCTTTGGTCTTCAGCACCTCGAGGAACTGTCCGAAATCCTTGAACGGCGCGCCGGGATGGGCGGCGACCGCCGTGAGGTTGGCGACGGCGAAGAACAGATGCCAGTCCTTCAGCTGCGTATCGAGAAGGCCGAGCACCTTGTAGGTGCCGACGTCGGCGGCGGCGCCAGCCGCCCAGGTGTAGCCGTCCTTGGTGGCATCGAGCGCGCCCTTGGTCCCGACCGAACCCGAGGCACCGGGCTGGTTGACGACCACGAATTTCTGGCCCAGCGCCTTCTCCAGTTCGACCGCGACGATCCGCGCCATCTGGTCGGTCGAACCACCGGCCGCCCACGGCACGATGATGGTGACCGGACGGTCCGGCTTCCACGGGTAGTCCTGCGCGCCGGCGGCGCTCGACACCAGGCCGACCGCGAGCGCCGCGATCGCTGCGATAATGCGCTTCATTCCCCACCTCCCTTTGGCCTAGAGTGCGAAGTAACGAACTGGTTACTTATCAGGTAGACTGTCTGCCCATGGCCGCTGTCGTCAAGCCCGATGCGAAGGGACTGCGCGTGCTGCTGGCCGGCTTCGGCGCATTCGGCGCCGTGCATGCGCGTGCCTGGGCGGATCTCGGCTACGGCGGCTCTCTCACGATCGCTGATCCCGAGCCGGATGCCCGTGCGAAGGCGAAAGCCCTGCTGCCGCAGGCGCGCATCGTCGAGGACTGGCATGCGGCGCTCGGCGATGTCGATCTGGTCGACATTGTCACGCCCAGCGACACGCATCTCGATATTGCACTGCCGGCGCTGGCGGCGGGGTGCGACTTGCTGGTCGAGAAGCCGATGACAATGAACCTGGCCGACGCCAAGCGGCTCGCGACGGCGGCCGACGCCGCCGGGCGGATCGTCCAGGTCGGCTTCGTGCTGCGCACGCATCCTGCGGCGCGGCGGCTTCGCGATATCGTGGCGGCCGGTCAGGTCGGCGATCCGGTGTGGATTGCCGCCGACTTCATGTGCCTCAAGCGGCCGCGCCGCGACGCGGGTGTGGTGCTGAATGACGCGGTTCACGTCCTCGACCTGGTGCTGTGGGCGGTCGGCCGTCCGCCCGACGAGGCGGCGGCGACCGTCGTCGAGCGGCTGGGCCGCGGCGTCGAGGATATCGCCTGTATCACGTTGGCATGGCGTGGCGGGCCAGTTGCGCGCATCGAGGCCTCATGCATCGTGGCGGGCGAGCATCCCGACCCCTACGTGGCCGGCGGCTTTTCGCGAAAGCGCCTGTCGGTGACCGGCGAAGCCGGGCAAGTGATGGCCGATTTCATGACCGACCGCCTCGAGTGGCGGCCATGCCGGCAGGAACGTACGGCGGAGGGCTGGTGGTCGCCGGTCTGCGAGCCGCCGCGGATCGAGTCCTTCGCGCCGATGTCGCCGCCTGAGAGCGTGGCGGCCGAACTCTCGGCGTTCGTCGACGCCGTCGTCAATCGCCGTCAGCCGGAGGCCGATGCTCGCAGCGGCGTGGCCATGGCCGCCGTCTGCGACGCCATTTTTGCGGCGGCGCACGGGCGGCGGACCGTGCCGGTCATGAGCTGAGGGCCGCCATGAAGCTGTCGCTGTGCAACGAAGTGATTCGGGAACTCGACTTCGCGCGCCAGTGCGAACTGGCGGCGCGGCTGGGCTATGCGGGCCTGGAAGTCGCCCCCTTCACGTTGGCCGAGGAGATCTGGAAGGCGCCGGCCTCACAGCTTGCCACGTGGCGGCGGGCGTTGAGCGACGCCGGCGTGGCGGTGAGCGGCCTGCACTGGCTGCTGGTCAGTCCGGCCGGCTTGTCGATCACCAGCGCCGACAAGACGGTCTGGACCCGGACCGTCGACGTCCTGCGCCGGCTGATCGAGGTCTGTGCCGACGTCGGCGGCGCGTACCTCGTGCACGGCTCGCCCGATCAGCGCCGGATCGGCGACCAGCCCGATCCCGTCGCTGCGGCGGCGCGGGGCGAAGCGGCATGGGCGACGATCGCCGACGATGCGCGCAAGGCCGGCGTCGTCTACTGCATCGAGCCGCTGGCTCGGCCACAGGCCGATTTCGTCAACACGCTGGCTGACTCGACGGCGATCGTACAGCGCATCGGCAATCCGGCCCTGCGCACCATGGTCGATACCCTGGCGGCTGGCCTGATGGAGCCGGAGCCGGTGGCCGACGCGCTGCGTCGCTGGCTGCCCACCGGCCTGGTGGCGCATATCCAGCTCAACGACCGTAACCGTCGCGGCCCCGGCCAGGGCGAGGACAGGTTTGCGCCGGTGCTGCAGGCCCTGAAGGACGGCGGCTACGACGCCTGGGTTGCCATGGAGCCGTTTGACTATCATCCCGACGGGCCGACCTGCGCGGCACGGTCGATCGGCTATGTGCAGGGCCTGCTGGAGACACTGGCATGACCGCAAGCGAAGCGCCCAGGCTGCGACTGGAGGCGGTCGAGCGTTACGAACGGGATGTGACGCTACGCCTGCCGTTCCGCTTCGGCGTGATCACGGTGACCCACGCCACGCAGGCGGTGATCCGCGCCACGATCGCGCTGCCCGACGGCCGCAGCGCCAGCGGCGTCGCTGCCGAAAGCCTCGGCGCCAAGTGGTTCGACAAGAACCTGGCCTACAGCGACGCGCAAAACCTCGACCAGCTCCGTCAGGCGCTCGACATTGCGATCTCGCTGTATCGCGCCCGCGGCTGGAGCACCGCGTTCGGCCTCTACGCCGATACGTACACCGATCAACTGGCGCGCGGCGCGGCGCTGGACCTTGTGCCGCTGGTGGCATCCTACGGTCCGGCGCTGCTCGACCGCGCCATCCTCGACGCGCTGGGTCACCTCCACGGCCGATCCTTCGCCGACATGGTCCGGCACAACCTGCCGGGGATCGCCGTCACCGGATTGACGCCGGATTTGTCGGGCTTCGATCTTGCCGCCTTCCTCGCCGGCCTGAGACCGGGCGCGACCATCGACGTGCGCCACACCGTCGGTCTGGTCGACCCGATCGTGGCTGCCGACCAGAAGCCGGACGAGCGCGTCAACGACGGCCTGCCCGAGACGCTGGAGGAGGTGGTGCGCCACTATCGCGGGCGCTATTACAAGCTCAAGGTCGGCGGCGACGTGCGCGCCGACCTCGATCGCCTGTCGCGGATCGCTGCGGTTCTGGATCGCGATGCCGGCGACTACCGCGCAACTCTGGACGGCAACGAGCAATACGACGATGTCGAAGGCATTGCCGAGCTGTGGCGGCGCATGGAGGAAACACCGGCGCTGGCGCGGCTCGTCGGTTCGATCCTGTTCATCGAACAGCCGATCAAGCGCGCTGTCGCCCTGGCCAAGCCGGTCGAGTCGCTGGCCCGGCGCAAGCCGCTGATCATCGACGAATCGGATGGCGAGCTGGGTACCTTCCCGGCCGCACTGGCGCTGGGCTATGCCGGCGTCTCGAGCAAGAACTGCAAGGGCTTCTACAAGTCGATCCTCAACGCCGCGCGCGTCGCCAGGCTCAATGCCGCGGCCGGAAGCGCCAGGTACTTCATGTCGGCGGAAGACCTCACCACCCTGGCCGGCGTCAGCGTGCAGCAGGACCTGGCGCTGGTGTCGCTGCTGGGGCTCACCCATGTCGAGCGCAATGGCCATCATTTCATCGACGGCATGTCTTTCGCGCCCGAGGTCGAGCAGGCCTCGTTCGCTGCCGCGCATCCCGACCTCTACGAGCGCAGCGGCGGTCCGGCCCGGTTGCGAATCGATCGGGGAACCTTGCAGCTGGGATCGCTGGCCTGCCCCGGCTTCGCTGTCGCCGGCGATACGGCATTCGACGCTTTGCGGCCGATGCCGACCGCGCCTACCGGGCGCATCGAGCCGGCTCATGCCGGAGGCAAACCATGACAACACAGGCCGATCTGCCCGCGCGCTTCGAGGATGTCGAGGCCGTGGAAACCTTCATGACCGAACCGACGCCGGCGCTCGTGGCCGAGCTTGCGGCGACGCCCGGCGACATCATGGTGCTGGGCGTTGGCGGTAAGATGGGTCCGACGCTGGCGCGACTGGCGCGGCGTTCGGCGCCAGACCGGCGTGTCATCGGCGTGGCCCGATTTTCGGAGCCGGGATTGCGCGAGTTGCTGCAGTCTCACGGGATCGAAACCATTACCTGCGACCTGCTCGATCGCGCGGCACTCGCCAAACTGCCGCGGGCGCAAAACATCATCTTCATGGCCGGTCGCAAGTTCGGCGCCTCGGGCAATGAACCGCTGACCTGGGCGATGAACGTCATGGTCCCGGCCTGGGTGGCCGAGATTTTTGCGACGTCGCGGATCGTGGCCTTCTCCACGGGTTGCGTCTATCCGTTCGTCGATGTCGCTGGCGGCGGCGCCACCGAGGACGTGCCGCCCGTGCCGCCATCCGGCGACTACGCCAATTCCTGCGTCGGCCGCGAGCGCATGTTCGAATACTTCTCGGCCATGCGCGGTACGCCGGGGCGCCTCATCCGGCTGAACTACGCCATCGACATGCGATATGGCGTGTTGCACGACGTGGCCAGCAAGGTACGTGACGGCGAGGAGATCGACGTCACGATGGGCCATGTCAACGTGATCTGGCAGGGCGACGCCAACGCTGTGGCGCTGCGCGCTCTGGCGCGCACCACAACGCCCACGAGTCCGATCAATGTCACCGGTGCCGAAACGATCAGCGTGCGCTGGCTGGCCGGCGAGTTCGGTCGGCTGATGGGCAAGAAGCCGGTGCTCGTCGGCTCCGAGTCGGCGACCGGCTGGCTCAACAATGCGTCGCGTATGCGCGTCGAATTCGGCGCACCGCGCGTACCGTTGTCGACGATGATCGACTGGACCGCCGACTGGCTGACGCGTGCCATGCCGACGCTGGGCAAGCCGACGCACTACGAGGTGCGCGATGGCCGCTACTGACGGTCTGCTTGAGCGTGCATTGCATCCGCAAGACGCCGAGGCCGTCTGGCCGCTGTCGATCGAAGCCGGCTGGAACCAGACCGTCGCCGACTGGCGCTTCATGCTGGAAAGCGGCCACGCGATCGGCGTGGTCGAGCCGGGTGGACGCTGGGTCGCCAGCGCACTGGCGTTGCCGCTGGGCCGCCGCCTGTTCTGGCTGAGCATGGTACTGGTGACCGCTGCGCGTCGCCGGCAGGGGCTGGGCACTGGCTTGCTGAAACACTGCCTGGCGTACGTTGAATCGGCTGGCGCTGCCGCCGGGCTGGATGCCACCGAACTGGGGCGACCGGTCTACCTGCCGCTGGGATTCCGCGACCTCTATCGCATCTCCCGCTGGCACATCGAACGCCCGGGCCCGGTCGTCGCGCCGCCCGACGGCATAGAGCTCAGACCGATGACCGCCGCTGACGACGATCGCGTGGCGGCCTTCGATACGACGCGCAGCGCGTTGGCGCGTGGCTATATCCTGGCGCATCTGCGCCAGCGTCGGCCGGACCTCGCGTGGGTTGCCCAACGGGATGGCGACGTCGTCGGCTTTGTCGTGGGCCGCGACGGCCGCAGCGCGACATCGCTGGGCCCTGTGGTCGCGGACAACGAGGCCGTGGCCCTGGCGCTGGCCAGCCGCGCCATGAGCGTAGCGTCCGGACCTTTCCTGATGGATGCGCCCGACAGCCATCGGGAAATCGCGCGTTGGCTTCACGATTCCGGCGCCACGGCGCCGCGGTATTTCATCCGCATGTTGCGCGGCGACCTCGCCGGACTGGAACGCGAGGATCACATCTTTGCGCTGGCCGGCGCCGAGCTGGCATGACGAGCCGCCGTCCCAACCGCAAGCGCAAGGTCGCCGCCGAACCGGGCAACGGCCGGCTGCGCGATCCCGAGCGCACGCGCGCACGCATCCTCGACGCGGCGACGGAGGAGTTCTCGCTGCGCGGGCTGGGTGGTGCCCGGGTCGATGCCATTGCGCAACGCGCCGGCGCCAACAAGCGCATGCTCTATCACTACTTCGGCAACAAGGAGGGCCTGTTTCTGGCGGTCATGGAGCATACCTACGCCCACATCCGCGCCCAGGAGGAGGCCCTGCATCTGGATGACCTTCCGCCAGCACAGGCCATGCGCCGGCTGGTGCGCTTCACGTTCCGCTACTTTGTCGGCAATCCGCATTTCATTGCGCTGCTCAACAGCGAGAACCTGCACCGTGCCCGCCACATCCGCCGCTCGCGGCGGGTCCAGGCCATCAACAGCCCGCTGATCGCGGCACTGGGCCGCGTGCTGCGCCGCGGTCGCGCCGCCGGCCTTTTCCGCGGCGGTGTCGATCCGCTTCAGCTCTACCTGTCGATTGCCGGCGTCTGCTATTTCTATTTCTCCAACATCCACACGCTGTCGACCATTTTCGGCCGCGACCTGCTGGCGGCGCCGGCCCTGGCGGCGCGCGAGCGGCATGTCGTCGAGGTCATCATGGGCTATCTGCGGGCGTGAGGCGGCACGGGCGTGCCGTTGACAGCGCCGGGGGCGATACGTCACGTTTGTAACCGGTTGGTTACTTGTCGGAGAACGGAATGGCGGCCAAAGGCGGGCTGCACTGGTCAGATATTCCGGCACCGGCTCTGGCGGTGTTGCGTCGCGGCGCCGTGCTGCCGGCGCACCCACTGGCGCTGGACGCCGAGCGTCGCTTCGACCGCGAGTCGCAGCGCGCCCTGTCGCGCTACTACCTGGATGCCGGCTCGGGCGGCCTGGCGGTCGGCGTGCACGCCACGCAGTTCCAGATCCGCGACGTCGGTCTCTATCGACCGGTGCTGGAGCTGGCGCGGCGTACGGCTGACGAGTGGACCGACCGGCCGCTGGTCATGATCGCCGGCGTGATCGGCCGTACCGAGCAGGCGGTCGAGGAGGCCCGCATCGCGCGCGAACTGGGCTATCACGCCGTCCTGCTGGGACTGGGCGCACTCAAGGGCGCCGGCGAGGACGAGCTGGTGGAGCACTGCGCCACCGTGGCGCGCGAGATGCCGCTGGTCGGCTTTTACCTGCAGACCGCAGTCGGCGGCATCCCGCTGTCCCGCGGGTTCTGGACCCGGTTTGCCGCCATCGACAACGTTGTCGCCATCAAGGTGGCGCCGTTCAACCGCTACAAGACGCTGGACGTGGCGTTCGGCGTCGCCGCGGCGGGAGCCGAGGAACGGATCACGCTCTACACCGGCAACGATGATCACATCGTCGCCGACCTGCTGACGCCGCTCGGCGTGCGGGTCGGCAATCGTGACGTGACGCTGCGCTTTCGCGGCGGGCTGCTGGGCCACTGGAGTGTCTGGACCAAGGCGGCCGTCGAGCTGCTGGACCGCGTCCATGCGACGGTCGAGGGTGGCGCGGTGCCGCTGGAGATGCTGGCGCTCGACTCGAAAGTCACCGACTGCAACGCCGTGATTTTCGACGTCGTCAACGACTTCCGCGGCTGCATTCCCGGCTGCCATGAGGTGCTACGGCGGCAGGGGTTGATGCGGACCACGCACTGCCTCGACCCGGATGAAGTGCTCAGTCCCGGCCAGTCGGCGGAAATCGACCGCCTCAATGCCACTTATCCCGAATTGACCGACGATGCGTTCGTCGCCGCCAATCTCGAGCGGTGGCGCGCCTAGGCATCGGCAGCGACAGCAACATCGAGGAACCGCACATGGCGACCCGTCGGCTGGGCATCATCATGAACGGCGTCACCGGCCGGATGGGCACCAACCAGCATCTTGTGCGCTCGATCGTGGCCATCCGCGACCAGGGTGGCGTGATGCTTGCCGACGGCGATCGCGTGATGCCCGATCCGATCCTGGTCGGTCGCAACGCCGCCAAGGTGGAGCAGCTGGCGAAGACGCACGGAGTGGCGCGCTGGACGACAGACCTGGAAGCGGCGCTGGCCGATCCGGGCGACGAGGTGTTCTTCGATGCCGCCACCACCCAGATGCGCGCCGGGCTGCTCGGGCAGGCGATCGACGCCGGCAAGCACATCTATTGCGAGAAGCCGGTGGCCGACACGTTGCACCACGCCCTGGCGGTTGCCAAGAAGGCAAAGGCGGCCGGCATAAAGCACGGCGTGGTGCAGGACAAGCTGTTCCTGCCCGGCCTGCTGAAGCTGAAAATGCTGCGCGACTCGGGCTTCTTCGGCCGTTTGCTGTCGGTGCGCGGCGAGTTCGGCTACTGGGTGTTCGAAGGCGACTGGCAGGCGGCGCAGCGGCCGTCGTGGAACTACAAGAAGGCCGAGGGCGGCGGCATCATTCTCGACATGGTCTGCCACTGGCGCTACGTGATGGACAACCTGTTCGGCGCGGTGAAATCGGTGAGCTGCCTGGGCGCCACGCACATCCCCGGCCGGTGGGACGAAAATGGCCGACGCTACGGCGCCGATACCGACGATGCCTGCTACGCGACATTCCAGCTCGAGGGTGGCGTCGTCTGCCACATCAACAGTTCCTGGTGCACCCGCGTCCGGCGCGATGATCTGGTGACGTTCCATGTCGACGGCACGCTGGGATCGGCCGTGGCCGGCCTGCAGAGCTGCCGCACGCAGGCGCGGGTCAACACGCCACGTCCGGTGTGGAACCCCGACGTCCGGCAGAGCATCGACTTCTTTGCCGGCTGGCAGGAAGTGCCGGACAATGTCGCCTTCGACAACGGCTTCAAGGCGGAGTGGGAGATGTTCATCCGCCACGTCTGCGAGGACGCGCCATTCAAGTGGACGCTGGTCGAGGGCGCCAAAGGCGTGCAGCTCGCCGAACTGGCGATGCAGAGCTGGCAGGAGCGCCGCTGGATCGACGTGCCGGCGCTGGACATCTAGCCGTCGGCAAACGGAACAAGCGCAAGACGGAATCGAGGCCGACCATGCCCACCATCCATCTGCCCACTCGCGAGCGCCGGACCGAGCCCTTCGTGACCAGCGCACCGCGCGCCTTCAGCCGGCCCGATCGGCCGTTCAATCGCATCGCCTATGCCGCGGCGCATGTGGTGGCCGATCCGTTTGCCGACAACGACCCCTGGCTGACGCCGGCCATCGACTGGGAAACGACCCTGAAATTTCGGCGCCATGTGTGGTCGCTGGGTCTGGGCGTTGCCGAGGCGATGGACACCGCCCAGCGCGGCATGGGGCTGGACTGGCCGACCAGCCTCGATCTGATCCGCCGCAGTACCGCCCTGGCCAAGGCCGAGGGCGGGCTGATTCGCTCGGGCGCCGGCACCGACCATCTTGCGCCGTCGCCCGATCTGACGATCGACGATGTGATCCGTGCCTACGAAGAGCAGTGTGAGGCGGTCGAGGCGGCTGGTGGCCAGATCATCCTGATGGCGTCACGGGCTCTGGCCGCCTGCGCCCGCGCGCCCGACGACTATCTCACGGTCTATGACCGCATCCTGCGCCAGGTGCGCGAGCCGGTGCTGATCCACTGGCTGGGCGAGATGTTCGACCCGTCGCTCGACGGCTACTGGGGCCACAAGGACCATTGGCAGGCGATGGACGTCTGCCTGGGCGCGATTGCTGCCAATGCCGCCAAGGTCGACGGCGTCAAGATCTCGCTGCTCGACAAGGACAAGGAGATCGTCATGCGCCGCCGCTTGCCGGCGGGCGTGCGGATGTATACGGGCGATGACTTCAACTACGCCGAACTGATCGCCGGCGATGCGCAGGGCCATTCCGACGCGCTGCTTGGGATCTTCGACGCCATCGCGCCGGCGGCCTCGGCCGCACTCGGCGCGCTGGCGCGCGGCGAGAGCAATACCTTCCACGACATCCTGGCACCGACGGTACCGCTGTCGCGCCACATCTTCCGGGCGCCGACTCGGTTCTACAAGACCGGCGTCGTGTTCATGGCCTACCTCAACGGTCTGCAGGAGCATTTCGTGATGGTCGGCGGCCAGCAGAGCGCCCGGTCGTTGCTGCATCTGGCCGATCTGTTCCGCCTTGCCGATGCTGCCGGCCTGCTCACGAATCCCGACGACGCCGTGGCGCGCATGCGCCGCGTACTGGCTGTGCACGGGCTGGCGAACTGATGGCGCAACCCGATCCTTCCGTACCATCGGCAACCGGCCGGCGACGTTGACTCCGTCATGCGCGACCTGACCCGGCATCCCGAGCTGCTGTCGTTGAATACCGCGACGGTGCGCGAGCGCTGGACCCTGCTACAGATCATCGAGGGCTGCGCCCGCCACGGCATTCGTGCGATTGCGCCCTGGCGCGACCAGGTTGGCGCCTGCGGCCTCGAGGCGGCGGCGAAGTTGATCCGCACGCATGGCCTGCGGGTCAACGGCTATTGCCGCGGCGGCATGTTTCCGGCTGCCGATTTGGCGGGGCGCGCGAAGGCGGCGGAAGACAATCGCCGGGCTGTCGACGAGGCTCTGGCGCTGGGCGCCGAATGCCTGATCCTCGTGGTGGGGGGCCTGCCGCCCGGCTCGAAGGATATCGCCGGCGCGCGTCAGCAGGTCCGCGACGGGATTGCCGCGTTGCTTGAGTACGCACGGCCGCTCGGCCTGAAGCTGGCCATCGAACCGCTGCATCCGATGTACGCCGCCGATCGGGCTTGCGTGAACACGCTGGCCCAGGCCAATGATCTTTGCGATGCGCTCGGCGTGGGCGTCGGCGTGGCGGTCGACATCTACCATGTCTGGTGGGACCCCGCGCTGCAGACCGAGATCGCCCGCGCCGGTCGCGCCGGCCGCATCCTGGGCTTCCATGTCTGCGACTGGCTGGTGCCGACGACGGATCTGCTGCTCGACCGTGGCATGATGGGCGATGGCGTCATCGACATCGCGCGCATCCGCGGCTGGGTCGAAGCGGCCGGCTACGGCGATTGCGTCGAGGTCGAGATCTTTTCCGCCGGCAACTGGTGGAAGCGCGATCCCGACGAGGTCCTGCAGGTGGTGCGCGAACGGTACGCGACGGTCTGCTGACGCCGCTCAATCCGCCGTCGCCACGCCAGCCAGCCGCGCATAGTAGTCCGCCGATAGCAGGTCGCGACCGGCCAGAAGATGCTCGAGATACCAGCGTGGCGGCCGCAGGTTCGGCGCGACTACCGCCGGCAGCGCGACGTACATGGTGGCATCGACCCAGTCTCCCGAATCGGCGCGCTGCACGCGGATGGCATGCCGCCGGTACTGGCCGCGCGCGACACCCTCGTCGACATCCAGCAGATCGAGCCCGGCCGACGGCATGCGGTTCAGCGTGCCTTCGACTTGGCCGTCCTTGTCGGTGACGACATTGGCGGCGCCTTCCTCTGGACGGTTCAGGCGCTGCTTGTTGAACTCCAGCCGCCAGCCCGGCAGCCGGCCGGCGATCCGCTCCAGTACCGGCGCCCCCTTGTCGCTGCAGCGTTCCTTAAGTCGCGCCGGGTTCATGTTGGAGCCGTAGGCGAAATACCACACGCTGCCGTCGTCCATGCGCTCGCCCCGTCTTGACCCCCAACCCGCACGCGGCGCAGGCTTTCATCTCAGCGCCGCCAACTCGGAATGCACCAATGATAGCGCAGCCGACCTCCATCCGTAACGCGTCGTGGGCGGTGACGTGGGATTCCTCGGCGCACCGCCACGTCTATCGCCAGGACGTCGACATCCGGATCAATGCCGGTCGCATCGTCGACATTGTCCCGGCTGGCGCGGCGCCATCAGCGCCCGACGAAGCGACGCTGGATGGACGCGGCATGCTGGTGCTGCCGGGCCTGGTCAATATTCACAGTCATCCCACAACCGAGCCGGCCTACCGCGGCGTGCGCGAAGATCATGGCGTGCCCGAACAGCAGATGACCGGCCTGTTCGAGCGCATGCAGGCGTTCCGACTCGACGATGCCGGCCGGCGCGCGGCGGCGGTGATGTCCTACAGCGAGATGCTGCGTGGCGGCACCACGACGGCGATGGACCTGACCGGCGCTTTCGACGGCTGGTTCGACACCATGGCTGCCAGCGGCATGCGCTGGTACGCGGCGCCGGCGTTCGCGTCGGCACGCTGGGGCATGAGCGCCCCGCAGACCGTGACCTGGACCTGGGACGAGGCCGGCGGCCGGCGCGGCTTTCAGCAGGCGCAAGCGGTGATCGCGCAAGCCGAGGCGCATCCCTGCGGGCGCATCAAGGGCGTGGTCTTCCCGGCGCAAATCGATACGGTCGAGGAGGGTCTGTTGCACGACGCCGCGGCGTTCGCGCGCGATAGTGGCCGCCTGTTGACGACCCACATCGCTCAGGCCGTGGTCGAAGTGCGCGAGATCATCCGCCGTTACGGTGTTACCTCTGTGCAATGGGCATACGGCATCGGTCTGCTGGGATCCGGCACGATCCTCGGCCACTGCATCCTGCTGGACGACCATCCGCAGATCGGCTGGCATACCCGGCGTGATCTCGACCTGATCGCCGACAGCGGTGCGGCGGTGGCGCATTGTCCGCAGCCCTTTGCGCGCTACGGCGTCGCGCTGAACCATTTCGGCCGCTATGCCGCACGCGGCGTAACGGTCGGTTTCGGTACCGATTGCGCGCCGCACAACCTCGTCGAGGAAATGCGGCTGGCCATTGTCGCCGGCCGGCTGATGAGCGCCGACGTGCACAGCGTCGATACCGGCTCCGTGTTCCATGCCGCGACGGCGGGTGGTGCCGATGCGCTCGGGCGGCCCGACCTTGGCCGCCTGGCACCCGGTGCGGCCGCGGACATCGTCCTGGTCGACCTGGCGCATCCGCTGATGCAGCCGGCGCGCGATCCGCTGCGCTCGTTCGTTTTCCATGCCGCCGACCGGGCGGTGCGCACCGTGCTGGTCGACGGCAACGTGGTGTTGCGCGACGGCAGGCCCCTGGGCCTCGATGCCGAAGCGGCGGCCGCCCAGGTGGCGGAAAGCCAGGCGCGCATGCTGCGCGACGCTGTCAGGTTCGACTATCGCGGGCGCCACGGCGACGCCATCGCACCATTGTCGCTGCCGATCCAGTGACCGGGCCGGGTCAGTCCGCCGGCGCGCGGAAGCGATAGGGCTCTTCGAGCGTCCTGACCTCCTCGGCGGTCAATGCCGCAAGGTCAGTCGCGTGGGCTGCGTCATCGAGGTGGTCCAGGCTTGTGGCGCCGATGATGGGAGCGGCCATGCAGCCTTTCGACCATAGCCACAGCAGCGCCACCTGCGTCGGCTTGATGCCGCGCGCCGCAGCGATTTTCTTGAGGCGACCGACGATCTCCCAGTCACAGTCGCGGTACATGCCTGCCCTGACCTGCGCGTCATTCCTGGAGCGTTCGGTCTCGCCGCCGCCCTCGCGCGCCCGGTTGCCGGCAAGGAAGCCGCGTGCCAGCGGGCTGTAGGGGATGAGTCCGACGCCCTGCTCGGCGCACAGACGGTTCATCTCCGGTTCCTCCTCGCGCTGGATCAGGTTGTAGAGGTTTTGCATGGCAATCGGGCGGGCGTAGCCCTTCCAGTCGGCGACCATCAGCATCTGCGCGAACTTGTAGGCCGGCATCGTCGAGCCGCCGATGTAGCGCACCTTGCCGCTGCGCACGACCTGGTCGAGGGAATACATGGTCTCCTCGATCGGCGTGTGCGGATCGAGACGATGCACCTGGTAGACATCGATATGGTCGGTGCGCAGCCGCTTGAGCTGCGCGTCGAGCGAACTCATCAGGTGCTTGCGGCCGGTGCCGACATCGTTCGGCGCGTCGCTCATGCGGATACCGACCTTGGTCGAGATCACGATGTCGTCGCGCCGCGCCATTTTCAGCAGGGTAGCGCCCATGATCTCTTCGCTGCGGCCGGCGTTGTAGGCGTCGGCCGTGTCGAAGAAGGTGATGCCCCGGTCGAGCGCATGCCTGAAATAGGCGCGGGCCTCGTCGACATCGAATTTGCCCCAGCCGCGGCGTGCCTTGGCGCCCCAGGAATTGCCGCCCAGACAGATGCGGCTGACGATCAGACCGGAACGGCCCAGCGGAACATGCTTCATCAGATCCTCGCGGTGCGAATCCCGTCAGCGTGCTGCAACCTGGACGTTCCCGGTCGCGCGCTGCCACTCCATCGTCATCACCATCGATGCGCCCGTCAGCGTGCTTGGCATCGGTACGGACCTGACGCGCAGGCGATCACCGCTAACCTCGAACAGGCGAGTCTGGCTCGTGCCGTTCCAGCTCTCGTTCCAGGAAATCTCCGGATGATAGACGAGCTGCTCGCCGTCCAGTCGATAGCGGCCAGCGAAGGCGACAATGCTGCGATAAAGCCGGGCGGCGTCCGCGTCGGTCGGCTGCGGTCCCGCCGGGGCGGTGCGATCCGTGGCCGTGAAGATTGTCGCCACGTGGCCGTCCGCCGTGTAGATGACGAGCGCACTGGGCCTGTCGCCCATCGGATGGCGGACGGTCCCGGTGACCAGATCCTGTTCCGTCAGCGACAACAGGCGCCAGGTGCCGACGATGCCATCGGCGACGGGTTTGCTCATGGTGGACCTCCCAGGGGGCCGCTGGCGGCCCGCCACGGCGGCCGTGCCCAACCCTCCCGGCGGGGCGCGCGGATGGAACGGCCATTGCAGTCTATCGCCTCGGCCGTGGAGCCTGCTAGGGTTGAGCGTGGCGGCATGGCAATGCCGCGTGGGAGGAATACATGACAATTCTATCGCGGGGGCGGCGGATCGCCCTGGCCGCGTCGGCGCTCGCCGGCGCGATGACGCTTGCGTTTCCGTCGGCGGCACAGACGCTGCGCGCGGTCATGCACTCGGATCTGAAAATCCTCGATCCGATCTGGACCACCGCCTACATCGTGCGCAACCACGGCTACATGATCTACGACACGCTGCTGGCGGTCGACGAGAAGTTCGCCATCAAGCCGCAGATGCTGGAGAAATGGTCGGTCAGCGATGACAAGCTCACCTATACCTTCACTCTGCGCGATGGCCTTGAGTGGCACGACGGCCAGCCGGTCACCAGCGAGGACTGCATCGCCTCGATCAAGCGCTGGGGCGCCAAGGACTCGATGGGCCAGAAGCTCATGGGCGTCACCAAGGAGCTCAAGCAGGTCGATGCCAAGAGCTTCCAGCTGGTGCTCAAGGAGCCCTACGGCCTGGTGATCGACTCGCTGGCCAAACCGTCGTCCAATGTGCCGTTCATGATGCCCAAGCGCGTGGCGGATGGCGACCCCAACAAGCAGCTTGAGGACACCACCGGTTCCGGTCCGTTCATCTTCAAGAAGGACGAATGGAAGCCGGGCGAGAAGGTGGTCTACGTCAAGAATCCCAAATACAAGCCGCGCAGCGAACCGGCCTCCGGACTGGCCGGCGGCAAGGTGGTGAAGGTCGATCGCGTCGAATGGATCGCGATCGCCGACCAGCAAACGGCCATCAACGCGCTGATCGCCGGCGAGATCGACTACATGGAGGCGCCGACCCACGACCTGCTGCCGATCGTGGCCAAGGAAAAGGATCTCAAGATCGTCGACTGGAACCCGGCCGGCCTGCAGTACACCATGCGCTTCAATGTGCTGCACAAGCCGTTCGACAACCCCAAGATCCGCGCCGCCATCTGGTACGCCTTCAACCAGGAGGATTTCCTGAAGGCCGCCATCGGCGATCCGAAGTACTACAAAGTATGCAAGGCGATGTTCGTCTGCGGCACGCCGCTGGCCAGCGACGCCGGCATGGAAGACAAGCTGGGCGGCAATATCGCCAAGGCCAAGCAGCTGCTGCAGGAAGCCGGCTACGACGGCACGCCGGTCGTGATGATGCAGTCGACCGACATCCAGTTGCTGACCAACCTTGCTCCGGTCGGCAAGGCCGCCATGGAGAAGGCCGGGTTCAAGGTCGACATGCAGTCGATGGACTGGCAGACCCTGGTGGCGCGTCGGGCCAAGAAGGATCCGCCCGGCCAGGGCGGCTGGAACGTGTTCTTCACTGCCTGGGTGGCGGCCGACATCCTCAACCCCGTGATGGCCGGCTTCTTCAACGCGTCGTGCGACAAGGCGATGTTCGGTTGGCCGTGCGATGCCGAGCTCGAGAAGCTGCGCGACCAGTTCTCGCGTGAGTCGGATCCCGGCAAGCAGAAGACGATCGTCGATGCCGTTCAGCGGCGCGTCGCCGACTATCCGACGCATATTCACCTTGGGCAGTTCTATCTGCCCAGTGCGGTACGCAAGAACATCGATGGAATCCTCATCGCACCCGTCCCGGTGCTGTGGAACGTGACCAAGAAATAGTCGCGGGTGCCTTTCCGGCGCGGCTTCGGGCGCGCCGGTCCGCCCGCCACGCATGGGCGCGGCGGCGGCGGTGCCGGCCGGATCGCGCCGCGGCGCTTTGACCGGCGCGACCGGTACGTGGCATCGTTCCGCCGTGAGTGGCGACCCCTGTGGGAGGCAGAATCATGAGTGCTCCGGCTGCGATCGAGCGGCCGGCGGTGGGTGCCGAGCCGCCACCGACCGCCGCGCTGGCGCAACAGGCGCTGGCTTACAGCTTCGACAGCCTGCCGCAAGACGTCGTCGAGCTCGCCAAACAATGTCTGCTCGACTGGTTCGCCGTCACACTGGCGGCCTGGGATGATCCGCTGGTTCGCATTCTCGCAACGGACGCGGAAGAGGAAGGCGGGCGGCCGCAGGCGACACTGGTCGGTCGCGGCGGCCGGGTTGCGCGCCTGCAGGCCGCGCTGATCAACGGCGCAGCGAGCCACGCGCTAGACTACGACGACGTCAACATGTGGATGAACGGTCATCCGACGGTGACCTTCACGCCGGCGCTGCTGGCGCAGGCGGAAGGAAACCGCGTCAGCGGCCGCGCGTTCATCGAGGCCTTTGTTGCCGGCTATGAGACGGCAGGCCGTATCGGCCGGCTGGTGCAACCCTCGCACTACCGCAACGGCTTTCATGCCACCGCCACCATCGGCGCCTTCGCGTCGGCGGCGGCCTGCGCCCGGTTGCTGGGGCTCGACCCGCAGCGGGCGGCCATGGCGTTCGGCATTGCCGGCACCCAGGCGGCGGGACTGAAGTCGGTGTTCGGCACGATGTGCAAGCCGTTGCACGCCGGCATGGCGGCACGCGCCGGTCTGGCGGCGGCGCGGTGGGCACAGAAGGGCTTCACATCGCGCGGCGACATTCTGGAGTGCGCCCAGGGCTTCGCCGCCACGCACAGCCACGACCTCAACGTCGAGAAGGCGCTGGGGCCGGCGCCCAAGGGCTTCCACATCCGCAACAACCTCTTCAAGTATCACGCCGCCTGTTATCTGACGCACGCCCCCATCGAGTGCGTGAAATTCCTGCGCCTGAACCACGCGATCGACCCGGAGGCGGTGCGGCGCATCACGCTGCGTATCGACCGGGAAACCGACAAGGTCTGCAACATCGCGAAGCCGGCATCGGGGCTCGAGGCGAAATTTTCGCTCAAGCTGACAACGGCATTCGCGCTGGCCGGCGTCGATACGGCAGCCATGGACAGCTACAGCGCCGCCAACGCCAATGACCCCGGCCTGGCGCAACTGCGCGACAAGGTCGAGATCGAGTTCCAGACCGACTGGCCGCACACGCTGGCGGAGATGAGCATCGAACTGGCCGACGGACGCCGCCTCGATGCGCGTCACGATTCCGGCGTGCCGGAAAGCGACGTGAAGCTGCAAGGCGACAAGGTCGTGGCCAAGTACCGCGCCCTGGCGGTGCCTGTGCTGGGCGAACGCAAGGCCGAAGCCTTGTTGGCCGGCCTCCGGCGGCTGGAGTCCTTGGACAGCATCGATGACCTGATGGCCGACGCGGTGCGTTGAGCACCGCGTCCGGCGACCGCCTGCACCGGCGCCCCGAGCACCGGGCGATGTCGACAACTCGTCGATCGGCGGTTGCGGGTCGAATTTGCGCTCGACGTGTCGCTGCTTGGGAAGGAAGATGTCGGCTCGGCGCATGTGCCGGAGATCGCCGAGGCCGAAGCGCAGGGTCCTGGCGGGGCGGACGGCGACGGGTCGACGGCCGCATCGCTCCTGAACTGCGCAAATAATGAAGCGGAAGAGCGCGCTGCGACAACGCAGCGCCGGCAAATGGGGACAGGAACGTTCGAGACGGAGGAAACCATGCTGAGAAGGTCGTTCGTGGCGGGCGCGGCGTTGGCCGGGTTCGCGCCGCGTGCGTTCGCGGATGACGCCATCAAGATGCGCCTGTCGCTGGATACCTCGGCGACGCACACGCGCACGGTGATGATGACGCGCTGGGCCGAAGCCCTGACCAAGAAGTCGGGCGGCAAGCTGCAGGTCGAGGTGTTCCACTCCGCGCAGCTCTTCCGCGACCGCGACATCGCCAAGGCTTTGCGCCAAGGCGGCGCCGAGATGGGCGTGCCGGGGCCGTGGAACCTCAGCGGCCTGGAGCCCAACGTCGATCTCTTCCAGACACCGCCGTTCTATGGCCGCGGCCGCGAGGACATCTACAAGGTGTCGGACGGCAGCGTCGGCAAGAAGCTCAACGCGATGCTGGAGAAGAAGATCGGTATCGTCGTGCCCGGCAAGTGGCTCGACCTCGGATCGGCGCATACTTTCTCGACCAAGAAGCCGCTCAACAGCGCGGCCGACCTCAAGGGGCTGAAGATCCGCACCTCGGGCGGCGCCGGACAGTTCGTGCGGGTGAAGTTCTTTGAAGGCGTGCCCAACTTCACGGCCTGGCCCGACGTGCCGCTGGCACTGAGCCAGGGCACGTTCGACGCGCTGATCACAACCAACGAAAGCTGCGTGTCTGCCAAGCTGTGGGAGGCGGGCGTCAGGTACACCCTGCAGGACTACCAGTTCTTCGCCCAGTACATCCCGATGATCTCGGCGGGGTTCTGGAAGAAGATCGGACCGGACATGCAGAAGCTGATCACCACAAGCTGGGCCGAGAACGTGGACGGCTTCCGAAATGAGATGGCGGAGTCGCAAGCCAAGGCCGTCGATATCCTGAAGAAGAACGGCATCACCGTCGTCAGCCCGTCGGCGGCGGAGCTGGACGCGACCCGCAAGCGGCTGCTCGCCACCGAAGACGAGGTCGTCAAGGAGCTCAAGCTCGACCCGGCACTGGTCAAGGAAGCGTCGGCGGCGATGGACGCCGGACGGAGCTGACGCCACTCGGCTTTGTCGTATCGCCGGCGCGCGGACCCAGAAGCCGCGTGCCGGCAGCCGTCTACCGACGGTCGTAGCGGGGAGGCTTCCGCATGCTGGCGTGGTGGGACCGCGTCGAACGCTGGTTGATCGGCGTTCTCGGCGCCACGGGTCTTGGCATCTATCTGGTCCAGATTCTCGGCCGCTACATCGTGCCCGGCGCCGACGTCGCGTGGGGCGAGGAGCTGACGATCTACATCGTCATCTGGGCGACCTTCCTGACGGCCAGCCAGCTGGTGCGTGAGGACGGCCACGTCCGGGCCGATCTGCTGCTGCGCATGATGCCGGCGGTCCGTCAGCGTTGGGTAGAGATCGCCAACTGCGTGATTGCCGTTGTGTTCTGCGCGACGCTTTGCTGGTTCGGCTACCTAGCGGCCAAGGATTCCTTCGATCTCGGCGAGACCAGCAACACGATCCTGGCCTTTCCCCTGTGGATCTACTACGCCGCCCTGCCGACGACGGCCGCGCTGATGTCGATCCGCTATCTGATGCGCCTGTGGCAGTTCTGCTTCCGGTTCGATCCCGAGCGAATGGAAGTCCATTCCGGCCGGGAGAGCTGAGCGATGGTCAAGTTCCTCGTCCTGCTCTTCTTCGTGCTGCTCGGCATGGGGCTGCCGATCTTCCTCGTGCTGGGCGCCAGCGCCGGCATCATGTTCGCGGCCGAAGGCAAGCCGCTCGTGGGCATCGCCCAGAAGATGCTGGACGAGCTCAATTCGACGACGCTGCTGGCAGTGCCGTTCTTTGTGATGGCCGCATCGTTCATGCAGCGCGGCGGCATCGCTCGCGCCCTGGTCGACGTGGCGGCGGCATGGGTCGGGCAGGCGCGCGGCGGCCTGGCGGTGGTCTGCGTCGCGGCCTGCGCCATGTTCGCGGCGATCTGCGGCTCCAGTGTTGCGACCGCGCTGGCCATGGGTACGATCCTTATCCCGGCGATGATCGAGCGCAAGTATCCGGCCAGCTTTGCGCTGGGCGTGACGGCCGCGTCCGGCACGCTCGGCATTCTCATTCCGCCCAGCCTGCCGCTGATCCTCTACGCGATCATAGCCGACGAGTCCGTGCCGCGGCTCTTCCTGGCGGGCGTCATACCGGGCCTGATGCAGGCCGCGCTGTTCATCGGCTGGTCGTTGTACTTTGGCCGCAAGAATGACCTCGCGCGCGAGCCGGACCGCGACCGGGCCGAGCTGTTGCGCGTCAGCCTCAACGCCTTGCCGGCACTCAGCCTGCCGGTCGTCATCGCCATCGGCATCTACGGCGGCTGGGTGACAACCACGGAAACCGCGGCCTTCGCCGCGTTCCTGGCACTGCTGATCAGCCTGTTCTTCTATCGCGGGTTTCAGCCGCGCGAGACGCTGAACGTGATCGGCGAGTCGATCAAGAGCGCCGGCACAATCGTCATCATCATCGCCACGGCCCTGGCTTTCGGCCACTGGCTCACCGAGTCCGGCATTCCCGCGTCGCTGGTCAAGTTCATCCGCGACAACAACTTCAGCGCCTGGCAGTTCCTGCTGGCGATCAACATCCTGCTGATCATCCTCGGCATGTTCCTGGAAGTCGCCTCGATCCTGCTGATCACCCTGCCGATCCTGGTGCCGGTGCTGCAGCCGCTGGGGATCGATCCGGTGCACTTCGCGATCGTCATTACCATCAACATGGAGCTGGCGCTGATCACCGCGCCCGTCGGGCTAAATCTCTATGTGCTGTCGTCTGTCTCCAAGACACCCATCGGCGTCGTGATCAGGGGAGTCAATCCGTTCCTCATCCTGATGGTCGCGCTGCTGGCGTTGATCACGTATGTGCCGTCGATTTCCCTGTGGCTGCCCAAGCTCGTCTACGGATGAAGGCGGCATCGCGGGTGCGCGCGTGCGGCTATGGGAGTGACGCGAGATAGGCCCGCCAGCCGCCGAAGCGCGTGATGTCCTCGCCGCCCTGCGTGGCGACGGCTTCGCAGAGGAAGCCCTTCAGCCGCCGTCCATCCGACAGCTCGATATCTCCCAGACCCAGCGGCTGCGGAATGCTTGCCAGGAATGGTCCGACCGCCGCGGTGGGTAGGCGCCAGATCTCGCCCGCAATGGCCGTGCCGTGTTCGGCGACGCGGATCATTCCGGGCCGCGCGACGCCGCCGCCGGGCAACCGGAACAGGCGATAGCGCGCTGCGGTGCGGCAGTCCGCGACGTAGCGGGCACCCAGCGCCTGCAGGTCGCGATTGAGCGGCAGACCTTGCATGTGCGCGCCCAGGACCACAACGTCGAGCGACGGATAGGAAGCGGGTGAATCGGAAAGCGTGATCTCGGGCTGCGGCGCGCCGGTCGCGCCCAGCGGCACGCCCCCGGCACGATGGAACGCCTGACCGACAGCTGCCAGCTGCGGCTCCCTGAATGGCGGTGCGATCAGCGTAATGCCGGCCGGCAGTCCGTCGCGGCGGAAACCGCCCGGCACGGCCAACGCACACAGGTCGAGCTGGTTGACGAAGTTGGTGTAGTGGCCAAGGTTGCTGTTGAGCTGGACGGGGTCGGCCAGGACCTGATCGACGCGGTAGATCGTGCCGCTGGTCGGCACGACAAGCATGTCGGCATCGGTAAAAATCGCTTCGGCATGCCGACCCAGGGCGCGCAACCTGTCGCGCGCCTTGTAGACATCGACGGCGCTCGCGCCGCGGCCCCCTTCGATGATCCGGCGCGTGACGGGGTGAAGGGCTTCGGCGTGCTGCGCCACGAACGCGTCGAGTGCGGCGGTGCGCTCGGCGACGCCAGCGGCGCTGTACAGGACAGCCGCTGCCTCGGCCAGCGGCGCATAGTCGATCTCGACAAAGGCCGCGCCCAGCGCGGCGAGGCGGGCCAGCGCCGCGTCGAACATGTCCCTGGCGTCGGCGTCGCCAAAGAACTGGCGCTGATCGGGGCGCGGAACAGCGACCCGGAACGACGCCGGTGCTGCGCACAGTCGTGCCGCGTAGCCGAGCGGCGCGGCGCGTGCATAGATGTCGTCGGCGTCGAAACCGCCGGCGACGGCCAGAACCGCCAGACTGTCGGGCACGGTGAGACCGAAGATCGACACCACGTCCAGCGACCGGCACGCCGGCACGACGCCGGTCGTCGGAACGAGGCCCACCGTGGGCTTGAGGCCGACAATATTGTTGAAGCCAGCCGGCACGCGACCTGACCCTGCCGTGTCGGTACCCAGCGCGAAGCTCGCGAGGCCGGCCGACACCGCCACGGCGGATCCCGAACTCGAGCCGCCGGGGATGAAGGCAGGATCGAAGGGATTGCGCGCCACGCCGTAGGGCGATCGCACGCCGACCAGACCGGTGGCGAACTGGTCGAGATTGGTCTTGCCGATGGCAATGGCGCCGGCACGACAGAGCCGCTCGACGGCCGTCGCCGACCGGGTCGGTTGATAGCTGTACGTCGGACAGGCGGCGGTCGTCGGCAACCCGACGATGTCGATATTGTCCTTGATCGCGAACGGCACGCCGAACAGCGGCTCGCGATCCAGAACCAGCGGATCCTCGCCCAGGCGGAGATCGAGCTTCGCGGCGTCGGCCCGCAAGGCATCGTCGGAGACGCGCGAGATCCACACGCCATCGTCACCGCGCGCGGCTATGCGGCTCAGGATCTCTTCGATGACGGCGGAAGGTCTGCGGTGCCCGGCGCGGTAGTCCGCCCGCAGTCGCGCGATATCCAGGCTGAGCATCGCGCTTTGGCTGTCGACCACGGTCCCCTCGTTTCTATGTTCCACTCGTCTTCAAACGCCGTGCCAAGGTCGGCGACGGCCTGGCGACGGACTGAGACTAGTTCTTCGGCGTCTTGGACATTGCCAGTGCAATGCCAGACCAGATTGGTAGCAGCAATGCCCAAAAGCTGGGCAGGAGGTCGAGGCCGGGGTGCCCCGAAATGGGCCGTCCCGTGCAGATTGCTGGCATGACGATTGCACAAACTTGAAGGAAAGCGGGGACGCGACACGCAACGGGACATACCCCCGAGCGACGACAGATCGCCAACGGCCCGCGCAGAGGGGTAGCCATGAAGCGACGCAATTTCCTCAAGACCACGGCTGCCGCCAGCGCTGCAATAGCGGCACCTGCGATCCGATCGGCGGACGCCCAGTCGCGCGCGGAAACAATCCTCGTCGTGGTCGAGAGCGGTCCCAACAGCATGGACATTCACGGCGTGGGCACGACGTTCCGCAGCTACGGTGCGTGCTGGAACCTCAACGACCGCCTTCTCACCTTTGGTCGCAAGACGCTGTCCGACGGCACGCTGTCGTACGACTACAGCAAGATCGAGCCGGAGCTGGCCGAGGACTACAATGTCGCGGCGGACGGCATGTCGGTCACTTTCAAGCTGAAGAAGAAGGCCAAGTTTCACGACGGCACGCCGGTCACGGCCAAGGACGTGAAATGGTCACTCGATCGTGCCGTGTCGGTCGGCGGTTTTCCGACGTTCCAGCTCAAGGCTGGCTCGCTGGAAAAACCGGAACAGTTCGTCGTCGTCGACGATCACACGTTTCGCGTCGACTTCCTGCGCAAGGACAAGCTTACCTTGCCCGACCTGGCGGTGCCGGTGCCGGTGATCCTGCACTCGGAGTTGTACAAGAAGCACGCGACAGCCAGCGATCCCTGGGCGATGGAATGGGCCAAATCGAATGTCGTGACCACCGGTGCCTACCGGTTGGAGAAATGGACGCCCGGCCAGGAAACGATCTTTGCGCGCAATGACGACTGGGTGGGCGGTCCCTTGCCCCAGGCAAAGCGTATCATCATGCGCGAGGTGCCGGGCGCGGGGAATCGCCGCGCACTGATGGAGCGTGGCGACGCCGACGTGTCCCTGGATATGCCGCCCAAGGACGCCGCCGAAATCAAGGCGGGCGGCAAGTACAAGATCGTCGGCGTGCCGGTCGAGAACTTCTTCCGCTACGTCGGCATGGTCGTGACCATGAAGCCGTTCGACAACCCGAAGGTCCGTCTGGCGGTGGCGCATGCCGTGCCGTACGAGCAGATGTTCGAGGCCGCGGTCTACAAGCGCGGCAATCCGATGTGGGGCGGCGCCGGCAAGCCGACGACGACCGACTGGCCGCAGCCCTTTCCCTACAAGACCGATCTGGCGTACGCCAAGAAGCTGCTGGCCGAGGCAGGCTACGCCGACGGGTTCGAGACGACGATCTCGATCGACATGGGCGAGGCGACGGTGTCCGAGCCCGAGGCGGTTCTGCTGCAGCAGTCCCTGGCCCAGATCGGCATCAAGACGACGATCGAGAAGATCCCAGGCGCCAATTTCCGCAAGGCCATGCTGGAGAAGAACCGGCCGCTGCACCTGGCGAGCTTCGGCGGCTGGCTGAATTTCCCGGACTACTTCTATTTCTGGAGCTATCACGGCCAGAATGCCGTCTTCAACACGATGAACTACAAGAACCCGGCACTCGACAAGCTGGTCGACGAAGCGCGGTTCGAGGCCGATCCGGCCAAGTACGCCGAGCTGATGAAGGGCTTCGTCGGCATCTCCATGGACGACGTGCCGCGCGCGCCGCTGTACCAGCTCTATCTGGACGTCGGCATGCAGAAGAACATCTCCGGCTACACCTACTGGTTCCATCGGCAGCTCGATTTCCGCCAGCTCGTCAAAGGCTGAAGCCGGGCGCGCCGGGACGCGGCGACGACGATGCTGCGGTTCATCCTGAAGCGTCTCGCGGCCGCCTTGCCGACCGTGTTCGGGGTGCTGGTCGTGACCTTTGTCATGGCCCGCGCACTGCCCGGCGATCCCGCCGCCTATTTCGCGGGCCCGGCCGCGACGCGGGAGGCGATCGAGCAGATCCGCGCCAAGCTGGGACTCGACAAGAGCGTGCCGGAACAATTTGGCATCTACCTGCGCGATCTGGCGCAGGGCGAGTTTGGCAAATCGCTGTCGACGGGACAGTCCGTCGGCCGTGAGCTGGTGACGCGCCTGCCGGCTTCTCTGGAACTGGTGCTCGGCGCCTTGCTGCTGTCGATGGCCATCGCCATTCCGCTGGGCGTTCTGGCAGCGACGCGGCCCGGGTCCTGGATCGACCACACGGCACGCGTCGTGACGACAGCCGGTGTCAGCCTGCCGGCCTTCTTTACCGGTCTCGTGTTGATCTACGTGTTCTACTACCTGCTGGGCTGGGCGCCGGCGCCGATGGGCAGGCTCGACGCCTTTGCCTCGGCGCCGCCGGGGCTTACCGGGTTCTACGTCATCGATGCGCTGATCGCCGGCGAGGGCGAGACCTTCATTTCGGCGGTCAGCCAGCTCATCCTGCCGATTGTCGCCCTGGCGATCTTCACGCTGGCGCCTTTGGCGCGCATGACCCGGGCCGCCATGCTCGAGGTGCTGGCCAGCGACTTCATTCGCACGGCGCGCGCCAGCGGCCTGCCGCCATCCATGGTCACTTACCGATACGCCTTCCGCAACGCCCTGCTGCCCGTGATCACGACGCTGGGCATGGTGTTCTCGTTCCTGCTCGGCGGCGCGGTGCTGGTCGAAAAAGTGTTCGCTTGGCCCGGCATCGGCGCCTTCGCCATCGAGGCGCTGATCGCCTCGGACTACGCGCCGATCCAGGGCTTCGTGCTGACCATGGCGTTGCTCTACGTCGCGCTGAATCTGGTGATTGACGTGCTTTACGGCGTCATCGATCCGCGCGTCGGGCTGGAAGCATGATCGCGCTGCTTCGGCATATGCGCTACGTGTTGTCGGAGAACCCGGTGACGCTGTTGGCGTTTGCCCTGTTCGCCGTGCTGGTGCTGGCGGCAGTGCTCGGGCCGTCACTGACGCCGCACGATCCGCTTGCCACCGATTCGACGCGCGCCCTGCAGCCGCCGTCGGCGACCTACTGGTTCGGCACCGACCAGATCGGCCGTGACGTCTTCAGCCGCGTGCTGGTCGCGACGCGGCTCGACCTCGCGATCGCGATGGCCGCCGTCGTCATCGCATTCGTCTTTGGCGCGCTGGGCGGGGCGGCGGCGGGCTACTTCGGCGGCTGGACCGAGCGCGTCATCAGCCGACTCGTCGACACCGTGATGGCCTTCCCGCTGTTCGTGCTGGCGATGGGCATCGTCGCCTCGATGGGCAATACGGTCGGCAACATTGTGCTGGCCACCGGCATCATCAATTTTCCAATCTATGCCCGCGTAGCGCGTGCCGAGGCCAATATCCGGCGCAACGCCGGCTTCATCGAGGCTGCCCGACTGTCGGGCAACGGCGAGGCGCGCATCCTGCTGATGCACATTGTGCCTAACATTCTGCCGATCATGGCGGTGCAGATGTCGCTGACCATGGGCTACGCGATCCTCAACGCCGCCGGCCTGTCGTTCATCGGTCTGGGCGTTCGGCCGCCGACGCCGGAGTGGGGCATCATGGTGGCCGAGGGCGCGGCCTTCATCGTCTCGGGCGAGTGGTGGGTGGCGCTGTTCCCCGGCCTGGCGCTGATGCTGGCGGTGTTCTGTTTCAACCTGCTGGGCGACGGCTTCCGCGACATCCTTGATCCGAGGAAACGCACATGAGTGCGGTACCGGCCCTGGAGGTGCGCGATCTTTCGGTGGAATTCCGCACCAGGAGCGGGATCGTGCGCGCCCTGGACAATGTCGGCTTCGCGGTCGGCAAGGGCGAGACGGCGGCGCTGGTCGGTGAGAGCGGCTCGGGCAAGTCGGTCACCGCCTATGCCGTCATGCGGATCCTCGATCCGGCGGGCAAGATCACCGCCGGGCGTGCCATGTTCGGCGGCATCGATCTGCTACAGCAATCCGAGAAAGATATCGCCGAACTGCGCGGCCGCGATCTGTCGATGATCTTTCAGAGCCCCCGCACGGCCTTGAATCCGATCCGTCGGGTGGGTGCCCAGCTTGCCGACGTTCTGGTGCGCCACGCGGGCGCCACCAGTGCCGGCGCAAGGACACAGGCCATCGAAATGCTGAAAAAGGTCCGCATCCCCGATCCGGAGCGGCGGGCGATGGCCTACCCCTTTGAATTGTCGGGCGGCATGTGCCAGCGCGTCATGATCGCGCTGGCCCTGGCTTGCCGGCCGGCGGTGCTGATCGCTGACGAGCCCACGACCGGCCTGGACGTGACGACGCAGGCCACGATCATGGACCTCATCACCGAGCTTGCGGCCGAAACCGGCATGGCCACGATCCTGATCACGCACGATCTCGGACTGGCGGCTGAATACTGCCAGCGGATCATGGTCATGCATGCCGGCCACGTCGTGGAGGATGCGCCCACCAGCGCCTTGATGCAGCGGGCGCTGCATCCCTATAGCGCAAAGCTGATCGCCGCCACGCCGGCCGCCTCGGCAGAACTGGACCGGCTGGCGTCGATCCCCGGCAACCTGCCCGACTTGCGACGCGCCGATCTGCCGCCATGCCGATACTGCGCGCGTTGCGAGCGCCGCACCGATGCTTGCGAGCAGCCCTTGCCGCGCCACGTTCAGCCCGATGGCCACGCCGTGGCCTGTTGGAATCCGCTATGACGTCGCCGCCGGACGTCGGCTCCGGTGTTGCTGGCCCGTTGCCGACGGCGGGCGACGCGACATCGGGCCCGCCGCTGCTCGACGTGATCGAACTGCGCAAGCGATTCCCCGTTGGCGCACCGGCCGTTGGGCGCCTGCTGACGCCGTTTGTTGCCAGATCGCGCACGCGCCAGCCTCTGCTGCATGCGGTCGACGACGTGAGCTTCACGATCGCTCGCGGCGAGACGGTCGGTCTGGTGGGCGAATCGGGCTGCGGCAAGTCGACACTGGTGCGCCTGATCAACCGGCTCCTCGATCCCACGGATGGCGGCATTCGCCTGGCCGGCGAGGAGCTGGCGCTGATCCGGGCGCGCGACTTCGCGCGCAGCCGGCACCGTGCGCGCATCCAGATGGTGTTCCAGGACGCCGGCGACAGCCTCAATCCGCGCTATACAGCCTTCGACGCGATCGCCGATCCGTTGCGGCGGCTGAAGCGCCTGACCGGCACTGCGTTGCGGGCACGGGTGGAGGAACTGGCCGATCTCACCGGCTTGCCCCAGATCCTGCTGGGCCGCTTTCCACATCAGCTGTCCGGCGGCCAGAAGGCCCGTGTCGGCATCGCGCGGGCCATCGCCGTCGAGCCGGAGTTGCTGATCCTCGACGAGCCGACGGCGGCGCTCGACGTCTCGGTGCAGGTCGTCATCCTGCAGCTGCTGCAGTCGCTGAAACAGCGATTGTCGATGAGCTACCTGTTCGTCAGCCACGATCTCAACGTCGTGCGCCTGCTGTGCGATCGCGTGCTGGTGATGTATCTCGGCCGCATCGTCGAGAGCGGTCCAGCGGCCGAGGTCTTCGCGCGGCCGGCGCATTTCTACACGCGCGCACTGATCGATTCGATTCCGGATCCGGCGCGCAGCAAGGCTGCTCCGCGCGCCCGGTTGTCGGGCGAGCCGCGCAGCCCGATCGATCCGGATCCGAACGTCTGCCGGTTTCACGGTCGCTGTCCGCGCGGCGAAGTGCGGTGCACACAAAGCATGCCGGTTCTGCGCAGGCTGACGGCGGGGCATGAGGCCGCCTGCCATTTCGCTGAAGAGGTGACGGCGGTCCCGGTGTAGCGCGGGGGGGCGGGAATCATGCGAATGTTTTGCGCCAGTTGTCCTTGGCCGGCAGGGCGGTTCGTCGCTACGGTGGGATCGGCTTGAGTGGAGGGGGAGGCACATGAGCAAACCGGATCGTCCCGACATCGGCACCTTTGTCGATGCCATGGCGCAGGTCGTCGGCCTGCCGATTGACCCGCAGTACCGGGACGCGGTGATTGCCAATTTCGAGCGCGCGCAGCAGATCGCGTCGCTGGCACTGGCCGAGTCGCTGCCGGACGATCTCGAAGCTGGCCCGGTGTTCCGGCCGTGAGCGATACCGCGATCACCGGCAAGGATGCGACGGCCGCGACAGTCGCCGCGGCGGTCTCGGGCGGCAAGGTCAGCGCGCTTGGCGTGGTCGATGCAGCGTTGTCGCGCATCTCGACGCTGGACAAGACCTACAATGCCTTCACATCCGTGGTTGCCGATCGGGCGCGCGCCAGGGCTGCCGCGGTCGACGCCAGCGTGGCGGCGGGCAAACCGGTTGGCCCGCTGGCGGGCGTACCATTCGCCGTCAAGAACCTGTTCGACATCGAGGGGCTTTCGACCCTCGCAGGCTCCCGAATCAATGCCGATCATCCCCCGGCGGTGCGCGACGCGACGCTGATCCGGCGCCTGGAAGCGGCCGGTGCCATCCTGGTCGGCGGCCTGAACATGGGCGAATACGCTTACGATTTCACCGGCCGCAATGCGCATGTTGGCCCATCGCGCAATCCGCGCGATCCGGCGCACATGACCGGTGGCTCGTCGGGCGGGTCGGGCGGGTCCGTCGCCGGCGGGCTGGTGCCCCTGTCGCTGGGATCGGACACCAACGGCTCGATCCGCGTGCCGTCATCGTTGTGTGGTATCTTCGGCCTGAAGCCGACCTACGGGCGTCTCAGCCGTGCTGGCAGCTTCCTGTTCTGCGACAGCCTCGACCATCTCGGGCCGCTGGCTCGATCGGTCGGTGACCTCGCCACAGCGTTCGACGTCATGCAGGGTCCTGATCCGGACGACCCGGTGTGTACCGAGCGGCCGGCTGATCCGACGCGGCCGCGTCTGGACGACGGCATCAGCGGCCTGCGCATCGCGATCGCCGGCGACTATTTCGAGCGCCAACTGGAACCGGTTGCAGCCGAGGCCGTGGCGACGGTCGCCAAGGCGCTGGGTGCGACGCGCAAGGTCGTGCTGCCCGACGCTGCTCGGGCCCGCGGCTGCGCCTACATGATCACGGCGGCCGAAGGCGGCACGCTGCATCTGCCGCGGTTGCGCACGCGGGCCGCCGACTTCGATCCCGAGACGCGTGAGCGCTTCATGGCCGGCGCCCTGACACCCGCCGCATGGTACATCCAGGCGCAGCGATTCCGGCGCCTGTACCGACAGCGTGTGCTGGAGGTGCTGCAAGATGTCGACGTGGTGATCGCGCCGGCCACGCCGGTGACGGCGCCCCGAATCGACCAGGTGATGATGAACGTTGCCGGCGTCGAAATGCCGGTGCGTGCCAATCTTGGCATCTTCACCCAGCCGATTTCGTTCATCGGCCTGCCGGTGGTGGCGGCGCCACTGCAACGCCCGGGCGAGTTGCCGATCGCGGTGCAGCTCATCGCCAAGCCGTTCGACGAGCAGGCGCCGCTGCGCGTGGCGCACTGGCTGGAGCGCGAGGGAATCTGTGTCGCGCCTGCAGCGTAAGAGGGAGCGCCGGAGACAACGCCATGGCTCTTGAGATCAACATTCCGGAAATCGTCAAGGAGGTGACCGACGCCTTCTATCGCTACGAACAGGCGTTGAACACCAACGATGTGGCGACGCTCGACGAGCTGTTCTGGAAGAGCCCGCATACCCTGCGCTACGGCATCGGTGAGCAGCTCTACGGCCATGACCAGATCGCAGCCTTTCGCTCGGGACGCGACCCGGCGGCGGTCGTCGCCCGCGACCTGCTGAGACTTTGGATCGTCACTTACGGCCGGGATATTGGCACGGCGAACTGCGAGTTCCGCCGCCACGGCAGCACGCGGCTGGGCCGCCAGAGCCACACCTGGATGCGCACGCCCGAGGGCTGGCGGATCGTTGCGGCGCACGTCTCGTTCATGGGCGATGCAACGCCGATGCGACCCACGACGTGATCCGGTCCAGCCGCGGCGCCTGGCGGCTCAGGTCTCGCGGCTGAAACCGGCCAGTCGCAGGCTGCTGGTGACGATCGCGACGCCGGCGAAGGCGGCGCCGATCAGCAGCGCCACGGTCGGGCCGGCGGTCTGCACCGCCACCACGCCGAACACCAGGGCGACCAGAGCCGCGCCGGTGGTCTGGCCCATGACGCGCGCCGTCGAGAGCACTCCGCCAGCGCTGCCTGTGCGCTCGCGTGGCACGCTGCCGATCATCACGCGATTGTTGGGCGACTGGAACAGGCCGAATCCGGCGCCACAGAGCGCCATGCGCCACACGATATCGGCGTAGGCCGGCTGCTCCGGCAGCAGCGCCAGCAGCAACAGGCCCGCGCACAGCGACACCAGCCCCAAGCCGCCCAGGACACCGGCTGGGTAGCGGTCGGCGAGGCGTCCGGATATCGGCGCGGTGATCGCCAGCGCCACCGGCCAAGGCGTCATCAGCAAGCCGGTATCGACCTGGGTCAGACGCAGCACGTCCTGGAAATAGAACGGCAACGACACGAATGCCGAACCCTGCGCCGTGAACGCGCACATTGAACTTGCGACCGACAACGAGAACATCGGCCGGCGGAACATGTCGAGCGGCAGCATCGGTGCCGTCATCGACGCTTGCCGCAGGACGAAGGCGACGCCCAGCAGCGCCGCAAGAAGGAGCTGTGTGCCGACGAGGAGAAATCCGTGCCCATGGCCGATGCCATCAATGCCGGAGATCAACAGGCCGAAGGTCAACGCACTCAGGACGGCGCTGGGCAGATCGAACGGGTGCGGCGTCGGCGCCGTGCCCGGCAGCGCGCGCATTGACACGACAAACGCCAACAAACCCATCGGCACGGCGATGGCAAACAACCACTGCCACGGTCCCAACGCGAGGATTCCGGCCGCGATACTGGGGCCGGTGGCTGCCGACGTGGCGACGACCAGGGCGTTAATACCCATGCCGCGCCCCAGCGCGGCGCGCGGATAGGTGAAACGGATCAGGGCTGGATTGACACTCATAATGCCGGCCGCGCCGATTCCCTGCACGGTGCGCGCGATGGTCAGGGTCAACAGCGAACTCGACAGCGCGCAGGCGAGCGACGCCAGGGTGAAGACCACGAGGCCGGCACGGAACACGCGCCGATAGCCGAGGACGTCGCCGAGCGAGGCCAGCGGCAGCAGCGAGACCACGACGGCGATCTGGAAGGCGTTGACGATCCAGATCGAGCGTGCCGGCGTCGTGTCGAGGTCCTTGGCGATAGCCGGCAAGGCGACATTGGCGATGGAGCCGTTCAGCACTGTCATGGACAGCCCGATCGCCATGGCCGCCATGGCCCAATAACGGCGCGGCGTCGGCAGGCCGTCGCCGGTATCGATGCTCGGAGTCGCCATGCGCTATTGCGCGACGGTAGGCGCGTCGCCCGCCACGGTGGTGCGCTGCATCAGCCGCTTGTACTTCACGGTATCGTAGGGCGTGGCGCGGTGCAGCACGGCTCGATTGTCCCAGATGATCAGGTCGCCATTGCGCCAGCGATGCGCGAAGCAGAACTCGGGCTCCGTTGCGTGCGCTGTCAACTCGTCGAGCAGCGCGCGCCCCTCGGCGAAGGGCCAGCCGACGATATGCGAGGCATGCGCACTGACGTACAGCGCCTTGCGTCCGTTGACCGGATTGGTGCGTACCAGGCGCTGCTTGACCGGCGGCACTTCCGCCTTCTGCGCCTCGGTCAGCACGTTGGGATCGACCAGGCCGCGGGAATAGGCCAGCGAATGCTCGGCGATCAGGGGTTCGATCTTCTGCTTCATCGTTTCGGGCAGCGTCGCGTAGGCGCCGCGCAGAGTAGCAAACTCGGTATCGCCGCCTTCCGGCGGACAGATGCGTGCCGACAGCAGCGAACACAGCGCCGGCACGCGCTTGAATGAACTGTCGGTGTGCCAGAAGAAATTCGCCCTCTGGTACACCATGCGTCGGTCATCGACCGGAATCATGTCTCCGGTGTTAATGTCGAGATTGGACTGGCGTGCAAAGGCCGTCCCGCCGGCCGGGTTGGCACTGACGGTGGTCTCGAGCGGTCCGAACAGCTGGCTGAAGGCGATCTGCTGGGAATCGTCAATCGCCTGGCCACGCAGCAACAGCACCGAATGCTCTTCGAACGCTGAGCGGATCTCCTCGAACGTGCCGGCGGCGACCGGTCGCGTAAGGTCGACGCCGCCGATTTCGGCGCCGAACAGGGGATGCAGCTTGCGAACCGTCAGGGTCATGGTCACCGACTTGTAACACGCCGGCACACTCTAGCCTGAAGCTGGTCTTACGGGCGAGCGGGGCATGCAGGGTATCCGGAGGCGCCGCCCGATCTCATGGCGTCGGGTTTTTCCCCATGTTGCAGGCCGAGGTCACACAACTGTCGTGCGCCCGTCATGGCGCGTTTACCGGGCGGCTCTAGGCATCGCTTCGCAAAGCGAGGGCGATGGACGCGTGACTGTCGATGCCATCATCACGGCTGACGTCCTGGACGTGGCGTCCAAGCCGACCGTCCGGCCCCGCCGCCGGCAAGCGAGGACCTGGCGTCTGGCCCTGTCGCTGCTGCTGCCGTCGCTGCTTTGCCTGGCGGCTTTCACCTATCTGCCGGTCGTCAGGGTGGTCATCGACGCGCTGTATGCCACGCCGCACGGCGGCAGCGGCACCAGGTTCGTCGGCCTCGAGAACTTCGCGCGCGTGCTGGCCGATTCGGCCTTTCGCACCGCAGCCTGGAACAACCTGCTCTACGCCGTCGGCACGATCTTTCCCAGCGTAACGCTGGCATTGGCCTTCGCGCTGGCACTCTGGCGCTCGACGCGGTTCAACGCCGTGGTGCGCACGGTGCTGTTCTTTCCGTCGCTGGTCCCGCTCGTCGCGGCGGCATCGCTGTTCTTCTTCATCTTCCTGCCGGGCGTCGGCCTGCTCGACTACTACCTGGGCAAGCTCGGCCTGGAGGGTTTCAACTGGATCGGCGATTCCGACGTCGCGTTGTGGTCGATCGTCGGCCTGACGGTGTGGAAGAATGCCGGCTACTACATGATCTTCTACATCGCCGGCCTGCAAAACGTGCCGCGCGACCAGATCGAGGCCGCGACCGTCGACGGCGCCAACGCCGTCCAGCGCCTGTGGTACGTGATTCTGCCGGCATTGTGGCCGACGACAGCATTCGTCGTGACGATCGCTCTCATTCAGGTGCTGACCGCCGTCGATCATGTTGTGGTGCTGACCAAGGGCGGGCCGAGCAACGCCACCAATCTGCTGCTGTTCTATATTTTTCAGGAAGCCCACGAGAATTTCGACGCTGGTAAGGCTGCCGCAGCGACAGCACTCAGCGTCGCGGCGTTGCTGGCGGTATCGCTCGGTTGCCTGCGTGCCATGGACAGCGGAGCGCGCCATGAGGCTTGACCGCCACATCGCGCCGGCGCTGCTCGTCGCAGCGATGACGGCGGTGTCGACGGTGTGGGCCGCGCCGTTCCTCTGGACACTCATGGCGTCGTTCCGGCCCGACAGCTTCGGCGCTGCCGGCATGGCGTCGCTGCTTCCCGATTTCGCGCCGACGCTGGCCAATTTCCGACTCGCATTGGAGAGCGGCGACTTCGGTCTGTACTACCTCAACACCACGATCGTCGTGATCGGGATCCTGGGCGTACAGCTGGTGACGATCAGCCTGGCCGGATATGCCTTCGCGCGGCTGCGGTTTCCCGGCCGCGACTTTCTGTTCTACGCCTTCCTGCTGCAGCTCATGCTCGTGCCGCCGGCGCTGATCGTCCCCAACCTGCGGACCATCGTCGATCTGGGCCTCTACGATTCGCTGGCCGGCGTGATGGCGCCGTATTTCGCCTCGGCCTTCGGTACGTTCCTGATGCGACAGGCGTTCCTCGGCATCCCGCGCGACTTCGAGGAAGCGGCGGCGATCGACGGCGCGCCGTGGTGGGCCATCGTGTGGCACGTGCTGCTGCCGATGGCGCGGCCGGCGCTGGTCGCCTTCGCGATCGTTTCGGTCACGGCGCATTGGAACGAGTTTCTGTGGCCGCTGATGGTCATCAATGATCCCGCCAACCACACGCTGACCATCGGACTGGCGACATTCACCAGGGGCGCCGAGGGCGCCAAGGAGTGGGGCGTGCTGGCGGCCGGCACGCTGCTGGTTATGGCGCCGCTTGCCATCACCTTCGTCGCCTTCCAGCGGCGCTTCGTCGAGAGCTTCGTGTTCAGCGGAATCAAGGGATAGAAGGAGAAGGGGTATGCACGTCTTTCCGGCGCAAACGATCAACCCGTCATCCCGATCGAAGCGAGGGATCTTTGCGGGCAATGGATCTCGCCTGACAGCGAAAAGAGTCCTTGCTTCGCTCGGAATGACAGGGTTGGCCGCTGCCACCGCCCTCGTCGTCGCATCAAGCGCCGCCTGGGCCCAGACCAAGATCGACTTTTTCTTTCCGGTACCGGTCGAAGGCAAGCTGGCCCGCGAAATGACGCGACTGGTGAAGCAGTTCAACGACAGCCAGAAGGACGTCGAGGTCACCGCCGTCTACACCGGCAGCTACGACGACACCAAGCTCAAGGCGCAGGCCGCCGCCAAGGCCGGCAAGCCGCCGGCGGTCGTTCTGATGAGCGCCAATTTCAACGTCGATCTGAAGATCGCCGGCGACATCGTGTCGCTCGAGCCGATGCTGGCCGCCGAAGGCACTACCCGGGAGAAGTTCCTCGCCGATTTCTGGCCGGCGCTGCACGCCAATGCCACCGTTGATGGCGAGCTCTATGGCGTGCCGTTCCAGAATTCCACGCCGCTGCTCTACTACAACAAGGAGCATTTCAAGCAGGCCGGCCTCGACCCCGACAAGCCGCCGCGCACATGGGCCGAGTTCGTCGATGCCGCCATCAAGCTGACGAAGCGGGACGGCGAGAAGGTCGAGCGCTACGGCTTCATGATGCCCGGCACGTACGACTATCTCGGCTGGCTGATGAGCGCGCTGTCGATGTCCAACGGCGGGCGCTATTTCAACGAGGACTACGGCGGCGAGGTGTACTACGATACGCCGTCGATGCTGGGCGCCGCCAGGCTCGTGGAGGACATGATCCACAAGCACAAGGTGATGCCGGCCGGCGTGGTCGAGGCCGGTGGCGTTTCGACGTCCTTCTTTGCCGGCAAGGCGTCGATGGTCATGCTGTCGACCGGCTCCCTGTCGTTTATTCGCGACAACATGAAGGCGCCCTACAACGTCGCCTTCGTGCCGCGCAACGTGCGCAATGCCGTGCCGATCGGCGGCGCCTCCCTCGTCATGTTCAAGGGTCAGACCGAGGATAGCCGGCGGGCCGGCTGGAAGTTCGTGCGCTGGCTGTCGTCGCCCGAGATTCTCGGCGGCTGGAGCCGCTTCACCGGCTACTTCGCGCCGCGGCGGTCGGCGTATGAGCTGGCGGAGATGAAGACGTTCATCGGCCAGCACCCCGACGCCAAGGTGGCGCTGGACCAGCTCGCCTACGCCCAGCCGTGGTTCGCGACGTACCAGACGGTGGCGGTTCGCAAGGCGCTGGAGGACGAGATCCAGGCGGTCATGAACGGCAAGAAAAAGGCCGAACAGGCTGTCAAGGATGCGCAGCGCAAGGCCGACGAGCTGCTGCGGCCCTACGTCGACCAGACGGCACTGAAGCTGCCCTGACAAGCAACGGCGCGGCGTTCCAGGCGCCGCGCCGTCGCGTCCTCCCCCTTCGTTGCGAGATCGCCCCATGATCATTGCCCAGATTACCGATCTGCACGTTCGTCCCGACGGCCGTCTGGCCAATGACAGGGTCGACACCAACGCGATGCTGCGGGCGGCCGTCGAGGCGCTGATGGACCTGGATCGCCGACCCGACGTGGTGCTGGCCACCGGCGATTTGACCGAATGCGGATTGACGGCGGAATACGAGGCGCTTCGCGACCTGCTGCGGCCGCTGTCGATGCCGGTCTATCTGGTGCCGGGCAACCACGACCGACGCGAGAACCTGCGCGCCGTATTCCAAGCCGATGGCTACCTGCCCGACAACGGTGAGTTCCTGCACTACACGATCGAAGACCAGCCCGTGCGCCTGATCGGCCTCGACACGGTGGTGCCGGGCGACGGTCATGGCCTGATGTGCCGGCATCGCCTGCAGTGGCTCGAAGAGCAGTTGTCGCAGGAACCGGGCGAACCGACAGTTATCTTCATGCACCATCCGCCGTTCCTCACCGGGCTTGCCGACATGGACCGCATCAATTGTCGCGGCGGCGATGCGATGGCCGATATCGTATCGCGCTTTCCCAACGTCGAGCGGGTGCTGTGCGGCCATCACCATCGGCCGATCCAGGCCCGCTGGGCCGGGACACTGGCGTCGGTGGCGCCGAGCACGGCACATCAGGTCGTGCTCGACCTGGTGCCTGACAACAGTCCGGCGATGTTCCGCATGGAGCCGCCGGCCTACCAGCTGCACGTGTGGTCGACTTATTCCGGGCTGGTCAGTCACACCGCCTATGTCGGTGACTTCGCCGGGCCGTATCCGTTCGTCCTCGATTCCGACTACCCCGGCCACCGGCCACCGGCCGCCGGATCCGAGGCAGGCGGCAGCCGCCGAATAGATGCGATGGACCGCGACATCGTCACGTGGGTCATGGTCGACCCGCAGCGCGCCGGAAGGCTGATCTGCTGACAGCCGGGCCGAACCGATAGCGCGTCTCGTGCCGCACGCCTCCAGGACTCATGAGGGTCGCGGACTTTGTGGATTGACACCGAACTGCAATCAATCCGTCACGGCCGGGCAGCTAAAGCTAGATACCGGTGAGGCGGGACAGGGCTGAGGGTCGCGATGCTACGGCTGCAGCAGGTGACGAAGTGCTATGGCGACAAACGGGCGGTTGATGGCGTTACCGCCATCATTCCCAAGGGCCAGCTGGTCGGCATCATCGGCCGCTCCGGAGCCGGAAAATCAACATTGCTGCGCATGATCAACCGTCTGGAGACGGTTTCGGAAGGCCGGATCGTCTACGAGCAGACCGATATCGGCGCCTTGCGTGGCCGTCGCTTGCGCGCCTGGCGGGCTCGCTGCGCCATGATCTTCCAGCAGTTCAACCTCGTGGGCCGGCTCGACGTGCTGACCAATGTGCTGATCGGCCGCTCGTTCAGGATGCCGACCGGTCGTGCCCTGCTGAAGCTGTGGAGCGACGAGGACAAGGCGACGGCACTGGCGGCGCTGGATCGCTTCGACATGGCGCACCTCGCCTCACAGCGCGCCGACACCCTGTCGGGCGGCCAGCAGCAGCGGGTCGCGATCGCCCGCGCGCTGGTGCAGAATCCCGACATCATCCTGGCCGACGAGCCGGTGGCGTCGCTCGATCCACGCAACACGCAGCGGGTGATGGACGCGCTGCAATCGATCAACCGCGACCTCGGCATCACCGTAATGTGCAACCTGCACAGTCTCGACCTCGCCCGCGAGTACTGCGACCGGCTGCTCGGGCTGGCGGCCGGTCGTCTGGTGCTCGACGAAACGCCCGACGTGCTGTCGAACGAGCGTGCCCGCGAGCTCTATGGCCTGGAGGCCGACGATGCGGTGGGGCACGGCGATGCGCCGGCGCCGGTGCCGATTGCCGCCTATGCGCCGCCGCGCCTGGCGATCGCGTCATCTGGTGTGCGCGCCCCTTAGTTCATAGACCCTGTTGTCCCGAATGGAGATCCTGATGCTCGAACGTCGCCAGTTCATGGTTGTCGCCGCCGCCGCGCTCGCGCCCGGCGCCGCCCTCGCACAGTCATGGAAGGCCAAGTATCCCGAACTGGTTCTTGCCGTCGTACCGGCGGAAAACGCCTCCGGTGTCACCGAGCGCTACGCGCCGTTCGTCGACTACCTCTCCAAAGAGCTGGGCGTGAAGGTCACGCTGCGCATCGCCAACGACTACGCCGCCGTGATCGAAGGCCAGCGGTCGGGCAACATCCATCTTGCCGGATACGGTCCGGCCTCCTATGCGCGAGCCTTCATCACCGGCGTCCATGTCGAGCCGTTCGCCACGACCGTCAACGCCGACGGCTCGGTTGGCTACTACTCGGTTTTCTATGTCCGCGCCGACAGCCCCTACAAGAGCCTCGATGACCTCAAGGGCAAGAACCTCGGCCTGGTCGATCCCAATTCGACGTCGGGCAACAACATGCCGCGTTTCGCCCTCAACAAGATGAAGATCAACCCGGAAACCTACTTCGCCAAGGTCATCTACACCGGCAGCCACGAGAATGCGGTGATCGCCCTGAACCAGAAGACCGTCGACGTGGCGGCCAACTGGTTCAACTCCGAAACCGACTCCAACCTGACCCGCATGGTCAGCAAGGGGATGGTCAAGAAGGAGGACTTCCGCATCATCTTCAAGTCGGACCTGATCGCCAACTCGCCCTATGCCTACCTGAAGGATCTGCCGGACGACCTGAAGGCCGCCATCCGCAAGGCCTTCGCTGAATCGCCGACCAAGGCCAAGGCCGCCTTCGACAAATTGTCGGACGGCAAGGACCGCGAGTTCAAGACTGTCGACCACAAGTTCTACGAACCGGTTGTCGAACTCGTGAAGTTCGTCGACCAGCTGCGCAAGACCAAGAGCTGATTGGACCGCGGATGTCCGCCGGCCTCGCGTGACGCGGGACCGGCGGCTCCGGCCGACGCGGGCCCGGATTCTTGCTGTCACCGTCTATCTTGCTGAGCTCCGCGCGCCTCGATGCGATGGAGCGCGGCTATCGCGACGCCGTGCGCGCCAAGCGGGCGCGTGCCGCGCTGGTGGCAGCCTGCATCGGCGTCTGCATCCTCGTGTCGGCGGTTTCGGCCGAAGTCGACGTCGTCAAGCTGTTCGCCAACATCGACAAGTTCACCAGCTACCTCGGCCGGATCTTCGTGCTGGAGAACGGCCGTCCGGTATGGACCGATCCGGTCGAATGGTATTGGGGCCTGGGCAGATGGCTGTCGTTGCTGCTGGAGACGGTGCTGATCGCCTACGTCGGCACGGCTCTGGGCGCGATCGGCGGCACGTTGCTGGCTTTTCTGGCGGCCGCCAACTTGTCGCCGCAACCTGTGGTACGCGCCGTCACGCGACGCTACTTCGAGCTGTGCCGAACCTTCCCCGAGCTGGTGTTCGCCCTGATCTTCGTCATCGCCTTCGGCCTGGGCCCGCTGCCGGGCGTGCTCGCTGTCGCGATCCACACCATGGGTGCTCTGGGCAAGCTTTTCTTCGAGGTGACCGAAAACATCGACATGAAGCCGGTCGAGGGCGTGGCCGCTAGCGGTGCCGGCTGGCCGGTGATGGTGCGGTTCGGTGCCTTGCCCCAGGTGCTGTCGAATTTCGTCAGCTATGCGTTGCTGCGCTTCGAAATCAATGTGCGCGGCGCCTCCATTCTGGGCTTCGTCGGCGCCGGCGGTATCGGTCAGGACCTGATCGAGGCGATCCGGAAATTCTACTACACCGACGTCTCGGCGATCCTGCTGCTGATCATCGCCACCGTCGCAATCATTGACTTCGTCACGGAATGGATCCGCCATCGCCTGATCGGCGAGCAGGGGGCGGCGTGACCGAAATTCGCGAACCCGTCGATGCCACGGCGGTGGCCGCCATGCGGCAGCGTTACCCCGAGGTGTTCGTGCCGGGCTGGCGCCGAAATCGCGCGCTGATCGCGGCCTATATCGGACTGGGTGCTCTCCTGATTTACGGCTTGGCGACGCTGGGGTTCGCCAATCCGCGGTTGTTCGACGGCATCGGCAAGCTCGGGTCGCTGTTCGCCATGATGCTGCCACCGGATCCCGGCTCGGTCCATCGGGCGGTCATCTACCTCAAGGCATTGGGCGAGACGCTGGCGATCGCCTTCCTGGGGACGATGCTGGCGGCGGTGCTCGGTCTTCCGGTGGCTCTGCTGGCAGCACGCAACGTGACGGCCAACCGCATTGTGCACTTCCTGTCGCGTCGCTCGCTCGACACGCTGCGCGGCGTCGACGTGCTGGTCTGGGCCCTCATCTGGATCAACGTGGTCGGCCTCGGACCCTTCGCGGGCGTGCTGGCCCTGATGACCTCCGATCTCGGCACCTTCGGCAAACTGTTTTCGGAGGCGATCGAGGCGTCGGACAAACGTCCGGTCGAGGGTGTCGTCTCGACCGGTGGCGGCTCTTTGCACCGCATCCGCTTCGGCATCCTGCCCGGTGTGCTGCCGGTGATGGCAAGCCAGGTGCTCTACTACATCGAGTCCAACACGCGATCGGCGACCATTATCGGTATCGTTGGCGCGGGTGGTATCGGCTTGCATCTGGCCGAGCAGATTCGCGTGCTGGAGTTCCAGCACGTGGCCTTTATCGTGATTCTGATCCTTGTCGCGGTCGCCGCCATCGACTGGATATCGACGCGGCTGCGTCTGGCCCTGATCGGCTCACGTCGTGTCGAGATGGCGTAGGCGCCGTGCCTCCGGAGCGCGAGGCGACGGCGGTCCTCCCGGCGGGCTCAGAATTCGACCACGAACGTCATGATATCGCCGAGCATCCGGCCGTAGCCGAAGTCAATCGGCCGGCCGTCGGGTTCGATGTTGATGCTGTCGGTCACCAGCACGGCGCGGCCCCGCCGCACACCCAGCACGCGCGCGTCGGCAGCCGAGATCAGCTGCGCGGAAATGCGCGTGGTGCGCCGCTTGTAGTCGGCGACACCACAGCGGCGCAGCGCCGCGGTGATCGATCGTTCGGCCTGGAAGGCCTCGGCGATGTCCGGCACGCGCGCCTTCAGAAAGTAGTGGCTGACGATGCCCACGGGCCTTTCGTCGGCGAGGCTCAAGGTCTCGAGCCAGACCAGCGTCGACTCGACCGGCACCTGCAGCGCCGCAGCGATGGCGGCATCGGCCGGAATCTCAGCCGTCTTCAACAACCGGCGCGAGGGGCGCCGGTGCGCGCGTCCGACATTGTCGCTGTACCGCGTACGCGGCGTGACGGCGTAGTGGATCGGCGGGTCGGGCACGAAGATGCCGCGGCCCTGTTCGGCGCGCAGTTGGCCTTCGTTCTCGAGGTGCGATACCGCCTGGCGCAGCGTGTGCCGGTTGACGCCGAAACGTTCGGCCAGCGCGTACTCGCCGGGCAGGCGATCGCCGGGCTGCCACTTTCCGGCACCGATTTCCGAACTCAGCGTGTCGGCGATCTGGCGCCAGCGCGGAAGCGGGGCCGTCGGGGAAACCATGTCGTCGAACCTTCACAAAGCGGACTTGCAATGGTCATGGCGCGAAGCTAGGGTGAAGATGTCTTGTATAGACAAGTCGAGAGATTGTCGAGGCTCAAATGACCGACGCTGCCGCCGATCGCCGTCGTCGCCTTGCTGCCCTGGCTCGGGCCGATGTCGGGCTGCTGGAGGAGTCGCTCGATCGGCTTGATCCGGCGCCGCGTTACGATGTGCTCAAGCCGGCCGAGACGGGGCTGGTGATGGTGCGCGGCCGCGCCGGCGGCACGGGTGGCCAGTTCAATCTCGGCGAGATGACCGTGACGCGCTGTGTCATACGCAACGACAGCGGCACCGTCGGCGTCGGCTACGTGGCGGGTCGTGACCGGCGCAAGGCCGAACTGGTTGCGGTCTTCGATGCGCTGCTTCAGGACCCGGCTCACGCTGACCGCCTGGAGCGCGACGTGATTTGCCCGAGCGAGCGACGCCGCGAGGAACGGCGCACGCAGATGCTGTCGCGGGCGGCGGCGACCCGCGTCGATTTCTTCACTGTGGTCCGCGGGGGATAGCCATGAACCACGCCGCGCTGCCCGGTTTTGCCGACGCCGTCCACGACGCGCAGGGCGCCTTTCGCGGTCTGCTGGACGCCATGTCGCATCCAGGCCGTATCGTGACCCTGCCGGCGCCGCGGGCCATGCCACCGGGGTTCGACGCCGCCACCGCGGCGCTGTTGCTGGCGCTGTGCGATGCCGACACGCCGGTCTGGCTCGACGCGGCGGCCACGCCCGGCGCCGGCTGGCTGACGTTTCAGACCGGCGCGCCCGTCGCGGCAGAGCCGGCGAGGGCCGCGTTTGCCGTGGTGGTCGCGTCCGGGCAGATGCCGGCGCTGGATGCGTTCGACTGGGGCAGTGACGAAGTCCCGGAGGCCAGTGCCACCGTGATCGTGCAGGTCGCGGCGCTGGCGGCCGATGGAGGCTGGACCTTGCGCGGCCCGGGTATCGCGACGCAGGCGCGACTCCTGGTCGCCGGCCTGTCACAGACCTGGGCTAGAGATCGGCAGGCCATGCAGGCCGCCTTTCCGCGCGGTGTCGACGTCATATTCGCGTGCGGCGAGCGTGTCGCGGCCCTGCCCCGCACGACGATCCTGGAGGCCTGATCATGTACGTGGCGGTCAAGGGCGGCGAACGGGCGATTGCCAACGCGCATGCCTGGCTGGCGGAAGAACGTCGTGGCGATCCTGCCGTACCCGAGCTCAGCGTTGCGCAGATCCGCGAGCAACAGCGTCTGGCGGTCGATCGCGTGATGACCGAAGGCTCCCTCTACGATCCCGACCTCGCGGCGCTGGCCCTGAAGCAGGCCAGGGGCGACCAGGTCGAAGCCATCTTCCTGCTGCGTGCCTATCGCACGACCCTGCCGCGACTCGGCACGAGCCTGCCGCTGGAGACAGCCCGCATGACCGTGCGGCGGCGGATCTCGGCGGTCTTCAAGGACGTGCCGGGCGGTCAGGTCCTGGGTCCGACCTTCGACTACACTCACCGGCTGCTTGACTTTGCGCTTGCCGCCGAAGGCCAACCATCGCCGGCGCCAAGCGCGCCGACGCCACTGGCGGAGACACTGCCCGGCGTCATCGACGTGCTCAACCGGGAAGGCCTGATCGAGACCCAGGTCGCGCCGGCCGACGAACCGCCGCCGGCCGATCTCACGCGCGAGCCGTTGCGGTTTCCCGCGTCGCGCGCCATGCGATTGCAGAACCTGGCCCGCGGTGACGAAGGTTTCCTGCTGGCGCTGGGTTATTCGACGCAGCGCGGCTACGGGCGCAATCATCCGTTCGCCGGCGAAATCCGCAATGGCGAGGTCGTGGTCGAGTTCGAGCCGCCCGAGCTAGGCTTCGCCATCGAGCTGGGCGATATCGAACTGACCGAGTGCCAGATGGTCAACCAGTTCGCCGGCTCGAAGAGCGAGCCGCCGCAATTCACCCGCGGCTACGGCGTCAGCTTCGGCCAGGGCGAGCGCAAGGCGATGGCCATGGCGCTGGTCGACCGGGCGCTACGCACCGAAGAGCTGGGCGAGGAGGCAACGTCGCCGGCCCAGGACATCGAGTTCGTGCTCTATCACAGCGACAACGTCGAAGCGCAGGGCTTCGTGCAGCACCTCAAGCTGCCGCACTACGTCGATTTCCAGTCCGAACTGAACGTCGTGCGCGGCATGCGGCGGGCCGCCGAGGCGGCAGCCAAGCCCCTGGCGGAGGCGGCGGAATGAGCGCCAATACCTCACCTGCCGCCGAGCAGGGCTACAACTTCGCCTTCCTTGACGAGCAGACCAAGCGGATGGTTCGCCGCGCCATCCTCAAGGCCGTGGCGATCCCCGGACATCAGATCCCGTTCGGCAGCCGCGAAATGCCGCTGAGCTATGGCTGGGGCACCGGCGGCATCCAGGTGACCGCATCGGTGATCGGCCGTGGCGACACGTTGAAGGTGATCGACCAGGGCGCCGATGACACGACCAACGCCGTCAGCATCCGCGCCTTCTTCCGGCGCATGACGGGCGTCGAGACGACGGAGCGCACGGAGGCAGCGAGCATCGTGCAGACGCGCCACCGCATTCCCGAAGCCAGGCTTCGCGACGACCAGATCATCGTCTACCAGGTGCCGATCCCCGAGCCGCTGCGCTGGCTCGAACCACGCGAGGCGGAAACCTGCAAGATGCACGGGCTGGCCGAGTATGGCGCCATGCATGTGAAACTCTACGAGGATATCGTGCGTTTCGGCCGCATCGAGACGGCCTACGACTATCCCGTGCTGGTCAATGGTCGCTATCTCATGCGGCCCTCGCCGATCCCCAAGTTCGACAATCCCAAGATGGACCGCATGCCGGCCCTGCAGCTCTTCGGCGCCGGGCGCGAAAAGCGGATCTACGCCGTACCTCCCTACACATCGGTCAAGTCGCTCGATTTCGAGGA
>JAHCJT010000199.1 GCA_026126245.1 Alphaproteobacteria bacterium | reverse complement strand
ACGTCCGCTCGCGCCTGCTGGAGGCGCTGCGCACCGTGTTCCTGATCCCGATGGTGCTGCCGCCGATCGTGGTGGCGATCATCTGGAAGGTGATCTACACGCCCGACATCAGTCCGATGCACGGCGTCTTCCGCATGCTCGGCTGGAACGTGCCGGCGCTGATCACGGATCCCGACTGGGCGCTGACCGCGATCATCATCGCCGATACCTGGGAGTGGTTCCCGTTCACCATGCTGATGGTGCTGGCGGCGCTGCAGATGATGCCGCAGGAACTGCTCGACGCCGCCCGGGTCGACGGCGCTTCGGGGTGGCAGCTCACCCGTTTCGTGACGCTGCCCTTTATTCGCGGCGTGCTGATGGTCGCCGGGCTCTTCCGCCTGATCGACTCGATCAAGGCCTTTCCCCTGATCTTCATCCTCACCGATGGCGGACCGGGCAACGTCACGGAGGTGACCAACTACTATTCGTTCCTGCAAGCCTTCAACTTCTCCTATCTCGGCTTCTCCAGCGCCATTACCGTGGTGCTGCTGGCGGCCACGATCGCGCTCAGCTGGCTGATCGTGCGCATGGTGGGTTGGGGGGCGCGTGTCGACTGACGCCCGAACGGCCGCCGCACGCCGCCGCGCCCGCGACCGCACGCTGCTGCAGGCGCTGGTCATCGTGCTGGCGGTGCTGGCGCTGGCGCCGTTCCTGTGGCTGCTGCTGCTGTCGTTCAAGACCAATGCCGAGATCTTCCGTTTTCCGCCCCGCCTGCTGTTCCCGCCGACCCTGGCCAACTACGCGGCGCTGTGGACGTCGGAGTTCCGGCATTCCTTCGTCAACAGTCTGACCGTCAGCGTCGCATCGACGGTGTTGTCGCTGGTGGTCGGCGTGCCGGCGGCCTATGCGCTGTCGCGCTGGTCGGCGCGCGGCGGCGGTGCGATCACGCTGTGGATTCTCGCCAGCCGGATGGCACCACCGATCGCCTTCACGATCCCGTATTTCCTCGTCTACCGGCATCTCGAATTGCTCGACACGCTGACCGGCCTGATCATCATCTATCTGACCTTCAACCTGTCGCTGGTCATCTGGATGATGCGGCCGTTCTACGACCAGCTGCCGCGCTCGCTGGAGGAGGCGGCGTGGATCGATGGCGCCACCTTGTGGCAGGGCTTCACCCGAATCATCCTGCCGCTGTCGGGCCCCGGCCTGGCGGCAACCGCCATCCTGTGCTTCCTGTTCGCATGGAACGATTTCTTCTTCGCGCTGATCCTGACGCGCACCGAGGCGATGACCGCCCCGGTCGCGGTCGTGAATTTCATGAACTACGAAGGCTGGGAGTGGGGCCGTATTGCCGCCGGCGGCACCATGATCATGCTGCCGGTGCTGATCTTCTCCTTCGTGGTGCGCAAGTACCTCGTGCACGGCCTGACGGGCGGCGCGGTCAAGGGCTGACCGGCGCGATGGCGGGCCACTGACCTTTTCGCCTTGGAGGACCAGATGGGCGCGAACGACGGGCGTCAAGCAGCGCACGGTCCCGACGGAACGGCGCGTGTCACGCCGCTGACCGACGGGCAAATGCAAGAGGTCGGCGACATTGTCGAGTTTGTGCAAGGCTTCAGCGGCTATGTTCCGACCAGCTACAGGATCATGGCACGCAAACCCGACATCCTGCGCGCGTTCAACGGCCTGGTCGCCGCCGTGATGCGCAATCCGGGCGAGGTGCCGGCATCGACCAAATGGCTGGTGGCGCATGCCGTCAGCGTCAGCGCCGGCTGCCGCTACTGTCAGGCGCATACGGCGGCCAACGGAACCAAGACCGGCATTGCGCCGGCGAAACTCGAAGTGTTCCTCGACTACGAAACGAGCGATCTCTACACGCCGGCGGAGCGGTCCGCCGTGACGCTGGCGCTCGCGGCGGGCCAGTTCCCGAACGCGACCACGCCCGCCCAGTTCGACGAGCTGCGCCGCCACTACAGCGAAGCCGCCATCGTCGAAATTGTCGCGGTCATATCGCTCTTCGGCTGGTTGAACCGCTGGAACGACACGCTGGCCAGCGATCTCGAACCGGCGCCGATGGCGTTCGCGCAGGATCACCTGTCGGCCATCGGCTGGAGTGCCGGCAAACACGCGCGACCCCCGTCGCCCGGTCGCTAGCGTCGGGCGGCAAGGCAACGCCGCGTCCGCGATCGCCAGGCGGCGGTTGCCGGACAGGCGTCCGCACTGTCTTATGGCGGCGAACCGACCGTTTCAGGATATGGCCACCATGGACCCGCAGGACGAACCGGCCATCGAGATCATTGCCAGGCTGGTGCCGGCGACCTTGCGGGCGCTGCAGGCCATGGAGTTCGCCGGCCGCCATCTGGCACCGGCGACGCTGATGCAGCTGATCGAGGCGTTGAGCGGACGTCACGACGATCTCGGCGAGGTCGTGGCGGCGTCGCGGGCGCTCGACTGGCCGGAGCGTCTGGGTCCGGCCCGCGACTGCCTGGAGCGTGCGGCGGAGGCGGCGGGCGAGGGCATCGCCGGCCTGCTGGCGGCCGGCGAGGCGCCGCAGCCGATGTTTGCCGCCTACCGCGCGTTGCGTGGCTACAGCCGTGCCGCCGAGGCGCTATATCCGATGGCTGCCCATCTGATGCCGGTCAGCCAGTTCTTCCTGGAGTCCGCGGCGCGGGGCGATACCGACCTGCTCAAGCGCCTGGCCGCCGTCGACCCGACGCGGCCGGACGTCGGCGTCATCCATGTCGGCGGCCCGCCAGGCACGCGCGGCGCCTTCTCGCTGTTCGTGCCGGAAGTGTACGACGCGACGCGCGCCTGGCCGCTGGTCGTGGCCATGCATGGCGGCAGCGGCAACGGCGGCGCCTTCCTGTGGAGCTGGCTGCGCGAGGCGCGCACCCGCGGCCTGATTGTGCTGGCGCCGACCGCCGCCGGCACGACGTGGTCGCTGATGGAGCCGGAGGTCGACGGCGCCAACATCGAGCGCATGGTCGACTACGTCGCCGGCCAGTGGAAGATCGACGCCTCGCGGCTGCTGCTGACCGGCATGAGCGACGGCGGCACGTTCACCTACGTGCTGGGGCTACGCGGCGATTGCCGTTTCACGCATCTGGCGCCCGTGGCCGCCAGCTTCCATCCCCTGCTGATGACGCTCGCCGACGCCGGGCGGATGCGCGGCCTGCCGATCCATATCGTGCACGGGACGCACGACTGGATGTTTCCGCCCGAGATGGCGCAGAGCGCGCATCAGACGCTGGAGCAGGCCGGCGCCGACGTCGTCTACCGCGAGATCGCCGATCTGGCGCATACCTATCCGCGGGACGAGAACGCGGCGATCCTCGACTGGTTCCTCGGCCCGCGCGAGACGTAGCCGGCGGCGCGAGTCCGGCCTAGTTCTCCGGCTCGGTCGAAAACATCAGCGGGTAGCCCTTGCTGCGGCCCATGTCGGTGGCTTCCGTCGCCTTGGTCTCGGCGACGTCCTTGGTAAAGGCGGCCACGACGCAGGCCCCGAGCTGGTGCGCGGTCATCATCACCCGGTAGGCCTGGGCGTCGCTCATGCGGAAGACGGTCATCAGGACCTTGGTGACAAACTCGCGAGGCGTGTAGTCGTCGTTCAGCAGGATGACCTTGTAAAGCCGCGGCGGCTCGGTCTTGAGCACGACCTTGGTGCGCGGGCTGGTGTCGATGTCGCTCATCGGCCCTCCTACGCTGTTCCCTACCGGCGGCAATTCTAGCGCAACGGCGGCCGCATCGAAGCGCGAAAAAGTTCCACCCCCGTCCATTGCCTTGCCGCCGGCTTGGCGCCACCGTCGCACCGCCGGCCAAGGCCTGCCGGCCAAAACAGGTCAGGAGGGGAACCGCCATGCCGTCGTTCGATCCGATCGCGTCGCAGACGGTGCGGGCCGCGCCGCATCTCGAACCGGGCTTTGTGCATGCCGACCAGGTCGAGGCGGCACGCCGCAAGCTCGCGGCGCATCGCGATGGCCGCAAGAAGCGGCTCAATTTCCTGGTGCTGCTGATGGACGACGTCGGCTGGGGCGATTTCGGCTGCTATGGCGGCGGCGTGGCGGTTGGCGCGCCGACGCCGAATTTCGACAAGCTGGCGCGCAACGGCCTGCAGCTGACGTCGTGCTACTCCGAGCCGAGCTGCTCGCCGTCGCGCGCCACGTTGCTGACCGGCCGGGTACCCAATCGGCATGGCCTGCATCGGCCGCCGATGTATGGCGAACCCGGCGGCCTGCAGGGCGAGGTGACGCTGCCGCAGTTGCTGTCGGACGCCGGCTATTTCACCCAGGCGGTCGGCAAGTGGCACGTCGGCGAGAACGAGGCCAGCCAGGCGCAGAATGTCGGCTTCGACGATTTCTACGGGTTCCTGTCGGTTTCCGATATGTACTCGGAATGGCGCGACCCGCAGTTCTTTCCGGAAATCGTCTATTCGGCGGCGCGGACCGAGTGGATCAAGAACATGCCGTTCAACCGCTGTTTCGTGCACGCCCGCAAGGGCGGCCAGGCGGAAAACGTCGAGGAGGTGACCATCCCGGTGCTCTCGCTGCTCGATGAGAAATGGTGCCAGTATTCCGAGGCCTTCATCGAGCGCATGGCCGGCGAGGACCAGCCGTGGCTGCTGTATCACTGCACTCGCGGCGCGCATTTCGACAACTATCCGCACGAGAAGTACCTCGGCCAGTCGCCGGCCCGGCACCCCTACAAGGACACGATGCTGGAGCTGGACGCGATCATGGGGCGGTTGGTCGACTCGCTGCGCCGCACCGGCCAGCTCGAGGACACGCTGATCCTGGTGTCGTCGGACAACGGGCCGCACATGGAGACGTGGCCCGATTCGGCGTTCACGCCGTTTCGCTGCGCCAAGGGCTCGACCTGGGAAGGCGGCGTGCGCGTGCCCGGCCTCGTCATGTGGCCGGGCGTGATCGAAGCCGGCCGTCAGAGCGACGGACTGTTCGACTTCAACGACATCTTGCCGACTCTCCTGGCAATGGCCGGCGAGTCGGCGCGCCTGCCGTCCGATCGCTATATCGACGGCATCGACCAGACGTCGTTCCTGCTGGCCGACGACGGGCTGTCGAATCGCAAGTACCACTACTACTGGCTGGTCAAGAATTTCTCGGGGCTGCGCTGCGGCGAGTACAAGATGATGCTGACCGCCACCAGCGACGACGATTCCGGCTCGGCCGGGCCGGGCGGCTTCACCGGCGTGCTCGAGCGCTTTACCTACGCGCGGCTGTACAATCTCTATCTCGATCCCAAGGAGACCCACAACTACATGACGCGCAAGCTGGCGTACGTCGAGGCGTTCCAGCACGGCATGCGCGATCACCTCGGCACCTTCCGCCGCTATCCGCCCAAGACGGTCATGGGGCTGGACGTGTCGCGCGCGCAGCAGCAGAAGAGCTGAGGCGCGTCGCAGTCGGGCGGCGTCGCTGCTGGCCGGCGTTCACCACGCGGTAGTGAAGCCGGTGAAGTCGGTCTTCAGCCGCTGGATGTCCTGCAGGACGTCGGGCGGCAGGTCGGAGCCGGACTCCGACGTGGCGCTGGCCGATACCGAGTCGCTGCCGGCGAAGCGTTCGGCAATGGCGCCAGCAATCTCGCGGTGCGTGCCGACGGCGGCGAACAGGCGCACGACGTCGTCGGAGATCTCGCGGGTCATGGTTTCCCACTGGCCCTGCTTGGACAGGGCGTTGAGCTTGCGGCCCAGATCGCCCAGGCCGTGTGCCTCCAGCACCGGCCAGTAGGCCGGCGTCGAGCCGTAGAAGCCGATGCGCATGCGCACCCAGTCCACCTTCTCGGCCACCGTCTTGTTGTCGGGTCCGGTGGCAATGAAGCCGCCGCCATGGATCTCGAAGTTTTCGCGCCGTCGGCCGCTCTTCTGCCAGCCTTCGGCCAGGCGCGGCATCACCATGGTTTCGAGATAGCGGCGAGTGCAGAAGGCGTGCAGGCGTACGCCATCGGCGACCTCGCCGGCCAGCCGCAGGCTGTGCGGGCCGACGGCCGCCAGGGTCACCGGCACCGGCGGCAGGTGCATCGACTCAGGCACGAAGTTGGGCGTCATCAGCGTGAAGCGATAGTGCGCGCCTTCGAAGCGCAGCTTCTCGCCGGTCTCCCACGTCCGCCAGATGGCGCGCAGTGCCTTGACGTATTCGCGCAGCCGCGGCACCGGCGGCGTCCACGGCACGGAGAATCGGTTCTCGTTGTGGGCCCGCACCTGCGGCCCCAGTCCCAGCACGAAGCGGCCGCGCGAGGCGACCTGCAGATCCCACGATGTGCTGGCGGTCACCATCGGGCTGCGCGGGAAGGCAATGGCCACGCCGGTGGCCAGCGACAGCCGCTCGGTCGCCGCCGCCGCGACGCCCAGCGCCAGGAACGGCTCGTGGCGGTTCTCCAGCGTGACCACGCCGTCGAAGCCGGCCGCCTCGGCGGCACGGGCTGCGTCGCCGACAAGGCGCAGGTCGCGTTGCGGCAAGGTCGTCACGATGCGCATGTTTCCCCCGTGCTGTCGCGCCGGCCACCGTGAGCCGGGTTCCGGCCGGACGCATTGTCGCCGCGCACGATGCCGGCCGCCAGCGGCGATGCGGACGGCCGGTGTGCAGGCGAGCTATGCGCCGTCCAATCGCACATTGAAGGGCCGACCGGCGCCGCTATGATCCAGCCTCTTGCGCCCGTGTCTCGCGAACAAACCGACAGGAAAGGAAACGCCCGATGCCGAACATGCTCAAGCGGCGGCTGCAGGCAGGCAAGGCCTGCGTCAACGGCTGGCTGGCGATCCCCAACGGTTTCTCCGCCGAGACCATGGCGCAGTGCGGCTGGGACAGCGTCACGGTCGACATGCAGCACGGCGTGCAGGACTACCAGTCGATGGTGCAGTGTTTCCAGGCGATGGACCGCCATCCCGTCACGCCGCTGGTGCGCGTGCCGTGGAACGAGCCGGGCATCGTCGGCAAGGTGCTGGACGGCGGCGCCTGGGGCGTGATCTGCCCGATGGTCAACAACGTGGCGGAGGCCAAGGCCCTGGCGTCGTATTGCCTCTATCCGCCCAAGGGCAAGCGCAGCAACGGACCGATCCGCGCCGGCGCCTACGGCGAGGCGACGCCCTACCAGGCGACCGCCAATGACGAGGTGCTGGTGATCCCGATGATCGAGACGCAGGAGGCGATCGACAACATCGACGCCATTCTCGACGTGCCGGGCATCAGCGGCATCTATATCGGTCCCAGCGATCTGGGCTTGTCGCTGGGCCTGAAACCGATGCTCGACCGCGAAGAGCCGCAGATCCTGGCGATCTACGACAAGCTGCTGGCGGCCACGAAAAAGCGCGGCCTGTTTGCCGGCCTGCACAACGGTACGCCGGCCTATGCGGCGCGGATGATCGAGAAGGGCTTCCGTTTCGTCACCATCGCCAACGACAGCGGCCTGATGGCCAAGGCGGCACGCGAGGCGGTTCAAGCCACACGCAAGGCCGCCGGTGACGTGGCGGCGGCGTAGCGCAGTCTTCGGCGGCCAGACCGGCTGACGCGCCGGTCGTCGCGGCCGACGCACCGGCCAGTCGAGGCGCCGTGAGGACGCTTCCGCGGCGGGCGCACGGCGCGATCATACCGGGACATTCCTCGTCGCCACGATCAGCGTGGCGGCGTTTGCCGGCCGGGCCGGTGCGGCGGCGCGGCTTTCGTCTCGACAACTACGAGAAAGGATATCGTCGTGCGAAACCCCATGGACCTCGCGGGACGGACCATCATCGTGACCGGCGCCGGTCAGGGAATTGGCCGCGCCATCGCCTCCACCGTCGTGGAGCTCGGCGGCAATGCCGTGCTGGTCGAGCGTAACGAATCGACGCTAGCGGAAGCGACAGCCGCGCTGCCGGGCGAGCGCGCCCTGGCGGTCGCCGGCGACGTATCCGACCCCGGCTTCGCGGCATCCTCTGTCGAGCGCGCGGTTGCCCGTTTCGGCGCCGTGCACGGCCTGGTCAACAACGCCGGCATCATCCGCCCGGCGATGATCGACAAGATGTCGCTCGTCGACTGGAACGCCGTCATCTCGGTCAACCTGACCGGCTGCTACCTCATGCTGCAGGCGGTCGGCCGACACATGATCGGACGGGCGAAGGAGGGCGACAAGAACCCGGGCGCGATCGTGAACATCTCGTCGGTGGCGGGCAAACGCGGCAGCGTCGGCCAGATTAACTACGCCAGCGCCAAGGCCGGCCTGTTCGGCTTGACGATGAGCGCCGCGCGCGAATGGGGCCGCTACGGTATTCGTGTCAACAGCGTCGGCTTCGGCATGGTGGAAACGCAGATGACCGAGGTCGTGCGCAGTCCGAAGTTCCGCGACAAGTACCTGGAGGGGATCCCGCTCGGGCGTTTCAGTACGCCCGAGGAAGTGGCGAACCCGGTGTGCTTCCTGCTGTCGCAAGGCGCGTCCTACATCACCGGCCAGAACGTGACGGTCTGCGGCGGCATGAACCTGCAGCCTTGAGATCGTTCCGGCCGGCGACCGCGTCGGCGTGGTGCGATCGCCGTGCGCGGTGAACCGGCTGCCCGGTGTCAGGTCGGCACCGGTGCCGCCGGGTCGAGCAGTTTCTCGTGGACCAGCTCGGCCCACAGGTCGCGCGGGATCGGCCGGCTGAGATGGCTGACATTCTGTTCGACCTCCGCGACGCTGAGCGCGCCGGGAATGATCGAGCACAGCACCGGATGGGCCAGCGGGAAGCGCAGTGCCGCTGCCGCCAGCGGCACGCCATGCCGGCGGCACACCGCCTCGATCCGCTGCGCGCGCTCGATGATGGCAGGCGGCGCCGCGGCGTAATCGTAGGGCGCCCCCGGCTTCACGTCGCCGGCCAGGATGCCCGAGTTGAACGGCCCGCCCAGGATCACCGAGGCGCCGCGTTTGGCACACTCC
>JAHCJT010000198.1 GCA_026126245.1 Alphaproteobacteria bacterium | reverse complement strand
CAGGCCAGCCAGTTCGGTCTCGGCTTCGCGCAGGCGGCGGTTCAGGGCGTTGAGCAGCCGTCCGTCGCGGTCGCGCAAGTCGGCCAGCAACTCGGCACGCACCGGCACGGCCATCTCGGCCGCGGCCGTCGGCGTCGGGGCGCGCCGGTCGGCGGCGAAATCGATCAGGGTGGTGTCAGTCTCGTGGCCTACCGCCGAGATCAGTGGAATGTCCGAGGCGGCCGCGGCGCGCACCACGACCTCCTCGTTGAAGGCCCACAGGTCCTCCAGGCTGCCGCCGCCGCGCGCCACGATCAGCACGTCGGGCCGCGGCACGGCGCCGCCGGGCACCAGCCGGTTGAAGCCCTCGATCGCCGCCGCAACCTCGGCGGCGGCCGTGGCGCCCTGCACCGCCACCGGCCACAGCAGCACGTGCCGCGGAAAGCGGTCGGCCAGACGGTGCAGGATGTCGCGGATCACCGCGCCACTGGGCGAGGTGACGACGCCGATCACCTCGGGCAGGTAGGGCAGCTTGCGCTTGCGCTCGGCGTCGAACAGGCCCTCGGCCTGCAGCTTCTTGCGCCGCTCCTCGAGCAGCTTGAGCAGCGCGCCCTGACCGGCCAGCTCCAGTCGCTCGACGATGATCTGGTACTTCGACGAGCCGGGATAGGTGGTGATGCGGCCGCTGGCGATCACCTCCAGGCCTTCCTCGATCTTCAGCCCCAGCCGCGGGATCGAGCCCTTCCACGCCACGGCGTCGAGCACGGCATCGACGTCCTTGAGCCGGAAGTAGCAGTGGCCGGAGCGCGGGAAGCTGGGCTGCGAGATCTCGCCGCGCACCCGCACGCGCGGAAACGCCTGCTCGACCTCGCGCTTGAGCGCGAAGGCCAATTCCGAAACCGTGTACTCCGGCACATTGTGGCCGGTGGTCTCGACGGTCGCGTCCTGCGTGCCTGCCGCCATGCCCCACCATATCGGGTGGCGCGCGTGGAAAACCACTCCGAAGGCGCTTTGCAGGCCGCGCCATCCGTGGTTTTGTCCGGCCGCTTTGCGCGGTGAGGGAGAGGCCGGGGATGCGCATTCTGGTGGTCGGCAGCGGCGGACGCGAGCACGCGCTGTGTTGGGCGATCGCCGCCTCGCCGCTGTGCGATGCGCTCTACTGCGCTCCGGGCAATGCCGGTATCGCCGACGTTGCCATCTGCGTCGACATCGGCCAGGAAGACCTGCCGGCGCTGGTCGGCTTGGCGCAGCGCGAAAAGATCGACTTCGTGGTCGTCGGGCCCGAGGCACCGCTGGTCGCCGGGCTGGCCGACCGCTTCGCCGCCGCCGGCATCAAGGTGTTCGGCCCCTCGTCGGCGGCGGCACGGCTGGAAGGCTCCAAGAGCTTCACCAAGGATCTGTGCCGCAAGTACGGCATTCCGACAGCGTCCTATGAGCGCTTCGGCGAGGTCGAGGCGGCGCGTGCCTACATCCGCCGCCAGGGCAACGCCTGGAAGGACCGGCCGATCGTGGTCAAGGCCGACGGGCTGGCCGCCGGCAAGGGCGTGATCATCGCCGCCACGCAGGCCGAGGCGATCGCCGCCGTCGAGGACATGCTGTCGGGCCAGCGCTTCGGCGCTGCCGGCAGCCAGGTCGTGATCGAGGAATTCCTGCAGGGCGAGGAGGCCAGCTTCTTCGCACTGGTCGACGGCGCGCACGCCCTGCCGCTGGTGGCGGCGCAGGACCACAAGCGGGTGGGCGATGGCGACACCGGTCCCAACACCGGCGGCATGGGAGCGTATTCGCCGGCACCTTGCGTGACGCCGCAGATCGCCGAGCGCGTCATGGACGAGATCGTCCGGCCGACGGTGCGCGCCATGGCGGCCGAGGGCGCACCCTACCGCGGCGTGCTGTTCGCCGGCCTCATGCTGACGCCGGGCGGGCCGAAGCTGATCGAATACAATTGCCGCTTCGGCGATCCCGAGTGCCAGGTGCTGATGATGCGCCTGAAATCCGATCTGCTGCCGGCCCTGATCGCCACCGCCGACGGCGGCCTCGCCCATTTCGACCTGCGCTGGCACGACGAAACGGCGCTGACCGTGGTGATGGCGGCCAATGGCTATCCCGACGCGCCGCAGCGCGGCACCGAGATCCGCGGGCTCGACCAAGCCGCGGCGGTCGAGGGCGTCACCATTTTCCACGCCGGCACCAGGCGCGACGGCGCACGGCTGCTGGCCAATGGCGGGCGGGTGCTGAACGTCACCGCCATGGCCGCGACCGTCGCCGAGGCGCGGCGGCGGGCCTATGCGGCCGTCGACCGCATCGACTGGCCGGGCGGCTTCTGCCGCCGCGATATCGCATGGCGGGCCCTCGACGCGCATACGTAGACAGGGCGGCAGACGATCCCTACCGTTAGTGCGGTGCACAAAATTCGGTTTCGGACCGCGGAATGCCTGACTCCCTCGACCATGCCCAGCGCCTGCTGGCGCAATTGCGTTTCCCGCACGGCGACGCGCCGGTCCCCGGCACGATCAAGAACGTGGCGCCATCGATCCACTGGCTGCGCATGCCGCTGCCCTTCCAGCTCAACCACATCAACCTGTGGCTGATCGAGGAGCACGACGGCTGGGCGATCGTCGACACCGGCATCAACATGGCCGAGACGCAGCGCCACTGGGAAACCATCTTCGCGCGCGAGCTGCACGGCAAGCCGATCGTCAAGGTCGTCGTCACGCACATGCACCCCGACCATGTCGGGCTGGCCGGCTGGCTGTGCGAGCGCTGGGACGCGCCGCTGCACATGACCCTGGGCGACTACATGAGCTCGCAGGCGATCCGCAACGGCATCGTCGACGCCGGCGAAAGTCGCGGCACGCACCTGCTGGCCAATGGCGTGCCGGCCGACAAGGTCGAGACCTTCGCCCGCCACCGCGGCGGCTACGCCAAGGGCGTCGGGCCGCTGCCGCAGAGCTTCGACCGGCTGATCCACGGCCACCCGCTGATGCTGGGTGGACGGCGCTGGCAGGTCATTGTCGGCCGCGGCCATGCGCCGGAACACGCTTCGCTGTGGTGCCCGGATCTCAATGTGCTGATCTCGGGCGACCAGGTGCTGCCCAAGATCAGCACCAATGTCGGCGTATGGCCCAACGAGCCGCGCGCCGATTCGCTGTCCTGGTTCCTCGACGGCTTCACCCGCTTCCGCGCCCTGCCGGCCGACGCACTGGTGCTGCCCTCGCACGGCTTTCCGTTCACCGGCCTGCACACACGGCTCGACCAGCTCACCGCCCATCACGACGCGCGGCTGGCGGAGATCGCCGCCGCCATCGCGGCACGCGGCGAGGAAGGCGCCACCGCCTGGGACATGGTGCCGATCCTCTTTCCGCGCCATCTCGACAACAACCAGGTGGTGTTCGCCTTCGCCGAGACTCTGGCGCACATGCACTGCCTGGAGACGCGCGGCCACGTCGAGCGCCGCCCCCGCGGCGGCGTGCACCGCTTTGTCGCCGCCGCGCCGATTCCGACCAGCGTGCCGCTGGACGATTCCGACGACGCGCTCGAGGTCGGGCCGGTCTGACGTCGCGTCAGCGCCGACCGGCCGGCCGCTGCGCCCTCACTTGCCGTCCAGCAGCGACGGATCGCGCAGGGTCGTGTCCTGGCCGCGCACCGGATCGGCGATTGCCTCGGCGAAGCTCCTGGCACCTTTCCATTCGTGCGCCGGCCGGACGTGTCCGTCGCTGCCGACCTGGTCGAGGCCCCAGTAGATTTCCAGGCGATGGCCGTCGGGATCGCGGAACTCGACGGCGATCTGCACGCCGGCGCGGCGGCGGCCCTCGAAGTCGATCTGCGCGCCGTGCTGGCGCAGCCGGTCGCGCGCCAGCAGCACCTCGTCCAGGGAACCGACCTCGAAGGCGACATGGTTCAGCTCGGCGTTGCGCGAGGGCTGCGCCAGGCCGCCCACCAGGGCAATGCCGTGGTGGTCGGTGTTGCAGCGCATGAAGACCATGCCGCCCGGCATCATCGAGTCGCCATAGACGTCGGAGATCCGGAAGCCCAGCACCTCGGTGTAGAACTTCACCGAGCGCTCGAGGTCCGACACGTTGAGCACGACGTGGCCGATCCTGGTGATGCGGAACGGCATGCCCTGCGGCCGGTCGTAGTGCTTCAGACGGTCGGGATCGGGAGTCGTCGCCATGTGCACCACCTCGCCATTCAATGCGCCTTCATCGACTTCTCGTCCCACAGTCGGATGAGATAGCCGTCGGGGTCCGCCAGCTCGGCACCATAGCCCCAGAACGCCTTGGTTGGCGCATGATTGAACCGGATGCCACGGCCGGACAAGCGGGCATAGGTCGCATCGACGTCGGCGACCTGGAACCACAGCGCCACACCGCCGCCTGCGGCCGCCTGTCCCTGGGCCAGGAAAACGGTGAAGTCGAACTCGTCACGGACCGCCACGGTCGAGCGGTCAGGGACTTCGAATTCGACGGTCATGCCGAGCGTATTGACATACCAGTCGCGCGACGCCTTCCAGTCAGCGACCGGCAGCGCGAGGTGATCGAATTTCAGCATGCATGTCCTCCCCGCCGCGGGAGGGCATCATAGCGCCCCTCAGAACATCTTGGTCGATGTGCCGGGTGTGCCGTTGACGGAAATCCTGTACTCCCGCGTATCGGCGGTGGCCGTCCACGTTTCGACTGTTCCGGATTTGCGCCAAATGAACGTGATGGTGCCGGTGCCCTGGAACCAGTATGCGGTTCCTTCGGGTGCGTACAGCTCCCGGTTCGAGGTCGGCGCCTTCAGCGTGTAGCGGGCGCGGCCGTCCTTGTAGATGTAATAGAATTCGGTCCTGGTGCCGTAGACGACCTTCCACCATCCGGGTAATGCCGTGGCCGTTGTTGCGCTCAGAGGCGGATCGTCATCGCCGAAATGGATGAACGTGTAGGTATAGCCGTCGTGCAGGGACCACTCGTCATTGACCCACGATAGACCGGGAAAGCGCGCGACCGTGTGACATGTGACCCGGCCTGGGTCGGCGGCGTCGAGCTTGCCGGCATACATGGTGCTGTGGGTGTACGACTGGGCGCGGCCATAGTCGCCGTCGGGATCGACGTTGAAATAGCCGATCATGTCGCCTTCCTTGAAGATGCCGCTGTTCACGACACGCTGTCCCCGGTCCTTGCTGACCTTTTCCGCCAGAGTCTTGGTGTCGCGGCGCGCTTGCAGCGTGTTGACCAGGCTGGCGACACCGCGCTCATTGACGTCGATGCCCCCGGCCTGAAGACAACGCGACAGATAGTGCGCGCAGTCCGCCAACCCCGCCCAGCCCTGGATCAGCTTGGTCTGGACAACGCCGCCAACGGTTCGCCGGAATACGGCCTGCTCCGGGTCGCTTCCCGGAGCGCTCCCGCCCGAAACGAACATCGCCTCCCAGCCGTCGCTGGCCGGCGCCTTGAGCTCGACTCTCTTCTTGGCGACGTTGATGACGTCGTTGGTGATCCAGAATACGCCATCATCGCACGGGCGATTCCAATGCGTCCTGGCATAGCCGATGGCCTTGGTGCGGTCGATCTTCATGTTGTTCCCCAAGCCGGCAGCATGGGCTCACCGGATCCAGCGGGCGGTATTGGCAAGCTTGTCGATGCTGGCTTCGAGCCGGGTGAGCTGCGCGGGGACATCGCCGACGCATCTGTGGTTGTGAACGACGGACTTCGCCTTCGCGCCCGACACGACCGACACGATGGCCACCGGCCCGTCCGACAGCATCGAGGTGCAACCCGCTTCGCTCAGGTAGCCGTATTGATCCGCCAGATCGAAGAAACCTGCTGCCTCAAACTCAGTGATCAGTTTCGCAACGCTGCCGACGTCGACCTTGTCGCGCACCACACCTGATTTGCGGACATAATATTGTCCGTCATAGACGACCGTGCCGTCGGCGAACACGACGACCTTGTAGACCGCGCATCGCTTCTCGCAGGCGCCGCGCTGCAGGGTGATCAGGGTGTTGGGCGGCAGCGGATCAGCCGCTGATGCCGAACCGGCAAGCGCCGGCAGCATGCACAAAGCTGCCAACCGCAGACGCATCGGGTAACGGGACAATGCCTTCAAGGAGGCCCGAAGCATTGTTCCATCCTCCAAGCGCGCGGCAGGAACCGGGAAAATGTACGCCCGACGAGACGCGCTGGCGCAACTATACCAAATTAGTGAGTGATCGCAAGCTCATTTCTAGAATGGAGTGCGTTTGGCCGCGTCCGGCGCGCGAGCCGTGGCCCGCGTTCAGCGGCCGGCGGTCTGCAGCGCGTCGCACACCGCCTGCGTGACCTCGACCGTTCCGGCCGTGCCGCCCAGGTCGCGGGTCAGGGGCTTGCCGGCAGCCGTCACCGTCTCGATCGCCGCCATCAGGCGGGCGGCGGCGTCCCTTTCGCCGAGATGCTCCAGCATCATCACCGCCGACCAGAAGGTGCCGATCGGGTTGGCCAGCCCCTTGCCCATGATGTCGAAAGCCGAGCCGTGGATCGGCTCGAACATCGATGGATACTGGCGCTCGGGATTGACGTTGGACGTCGGCGCGATGCCGATGCTGCCGGCCAGCGCCGCCGCCAGATCGCTCAGGATGTCGGCGTGCAGGTTGGTGGCGACGATGGTGTCGAGACTCTCGGGCCGGTTCACCATGCGCACCGTGGCGGCATCGACCAGCTCCTTGTCGACAGCGACGTCGGGGAATTCCTTCGCCACCTCGGCGGCGATCTCGTCCCACATCACCAGCCCGTAGCGCTGGGCATTGGACTTGGTGATGACGGTCAGCTTCTTGCGCGGCCGCGACTGCGCCAGCGCGAACGCGAAGCGCATGATGCGACGCACGCCGGCGCGGGTGAAGATCGACACCTCGGTCGCCACCTCCTCGGGATGGCCGCGATGCGAGCGGCCGCCCTGGCCGGCGTACTCGCCCTCGCTGTTCTCGCGCACGATCACCCAGTCGAGCTTGCCCGGCGGGCAGTCAGCCAAGGGGCTCCTCAGTCCGGGCAGCACACGCGTGGGCCGCACGTTGGCGTACTGGTCGAACCCCTGGCAGATCTTCAGCCGCAGCCCCCACAGGGTCACGTGGTCGGGCACGCCGGGATCGCCGACCGCGCCGAAGTAAATCGCATCGAACGGCTGCAGCGTCGCCAGGCCGTCCTCAGGCATCAGCGCGCCGGTCTTGCGATAGAGGTCGGAGCCCCAGTCGAAGCTGGTGACGTCGAGACGGAACTCGTTGCTCAGCCGCGCCAGCCGCTCGAGCACGGCAAGCCCGGCGGGAATGACTTCCTTGCCGATGCCGTCGCCGGGGATGGCTGCGATCCTGTATTCGCGCACGATGATGTCCTTCCGGAGCTGAGCCTGAGCGACACCATAACCGCGGGTCCGTAGCCGGTCACGAGGTCCGCTGGCGCGGTACGGCGCGGCACGGCCAGCGGTGCGCGCGCTCGACGGCTGGGGCTTCCGGCTCGGGAAAACCCGGCACCGACGCTGCCGGCGGATCGACGTCCATGGGCCTGCGACGGTGTCGTGGCGGCATTGGACACTCTTGTTTTTTCATTCGCGCAGCACATTTGCCGTTGTGCCGAGCGTTCAGGCACACCGCCGCCGGCAGGTCCCTCGGGCAGGACGTTGCCCGGCCAGCTGCCGCGCCACCCTCGCCAAGGGCGGGGACCTGCTCTATAAGCCCGCCGCCCGCTGGCCTGTGTCGCCGGAAGGGGCGTGGAGGAGAAAATGACCGCAGTCTCCCGCGGCATGGCGATCGCCATGGCCGCCATGATCGGCGTGGTGGCGCTGTCGAACTACGCCGTGCAGTTCCAGATTCTGACCACGGCGATCATTGGCACCGTCACCTGGGGAGCGATCACCTACCCGACGACGTTCTTCGTCACCGATCTCGCCAACCGCCGCTTCGGGCCGGCGCGCGCGCGGCGCGTCGTCTACGCCGGATTTGCCGCCGGCGTGGCGGCGTCGCTGCTGCTGGCACCGTGGCGCATCGCCGTGGCTTCGGGCACCGCCTTCCTGCTCGGCCAACTGCTCGACATCCTGGTGTTCGATCGCCTGCGCCGCGCGCCGTGGTGGCAGGCGCCGTTCGCCGGTTCGGTGCTGGGCTCGATCGTCGACACGGTTGTGTTCTTCGGCATCGCCTTCGTCGGCGTCTTCCCGCTGTTGCCGGCCGGTCCGGGGCCGTCGGTGCTATCGCTGATCCAGGGCGATCTCATCATCAAGCTCGCCTTCGCGCTGGTCTTCCTGGCGCCGTTCCGCGCCCTGATGGGCGTGGTGGTGCCGTTCGCACCGGCGACCGCGTCACGCTGACGACGCACCATGCGCGTCGATCTGTTCGACTTCGAGCTGCCCGAGCAGCTGATCGCGCAACGGCCGGCGGTGCCGCGCGAGTCGGCGCGGCTGCTGTACTTGCCGCGCGACGCCCCGGCAAGCGAGCACGTGATCGCCGATCTGCCCGAGCTGCTGCAACCAGGCGACCTGCTGGTGTTCAACGACACCCGCGTGATCCCGGCGCGGCTCTACGGCAGCCGCCCCGGCGGCGGCAAGGTCGAGGCGTTGCTGCTGCAACCGATCGCTGCCGGCGTCTGGCAGGCCATGGCACGCGGCGCGGCACGGCTGCGGCCGGGCATGCGCCTGTCGTTCGAGGGCGGGCTGTCGGCGACTGTCGCCGGCTGGCGCGACGACGGCACGGTCGAGCTGGATTTTCAGCGCGACGATGCCGCGATGCTGGATGCCCTGCACGCGCACGGCCACATGCCGCTGCCGCCCTACATCCGCGGCGGCCACGACGATGCGCGCGACCGCGCCGACTACCAGACGGTGATGGCGCGGCGCGATGGTGCCGTCGCCGCGCCGACGGCGGCGCTGCACTTCACCGAGGCGCTGCTGCAGCGCCTGGCCGCGCGCGGCGTTGCGACGAGTTGCGTCAC
>JAHCJT010000197.1 GCA_026126245.1 Alphaproteobacteria bacterium | reverse complement strand
CCCGCATCGTCGGGAACGACGCGACGGTCAAATGACAAGGCGGACCAGCCGGCCGCTTGCCGTGCCTTCGGGCCTGGCGTCGTGCGGCCGTCATGTCGAGGTAATCAGGTTCATCGGCGCCTCGCCACGCGCCACGCGCTGGATGTTCTGGGCGATGACATCGGCCCGCGCCGCCAGCATGCCCTCGGTCCAACCCGAGACGTGCGGTGTCATCAACACATTGGGCAACTCGTGGAATGGCCGCCGGGCGGGGAGGACCGGCCCGGGACCGGCGGGATAGCGATACCAGACGTCGAGCGCGGCGCCCGCGATGCGGCGATCGGCCAGAGCCTGGTACAGCGCCGTCTCGTCGATGATCTCGGCGCGGGCAACGTTGATCAGGATGGCCGATGCCTTCATCAGCCCCAGTTCGCGCGCGCCGATCAGGCCGCGCGTCGTCGGGTTCAGCGACAGCGTGACGGCGAGGAAGTCAGCCCGCGCCAGCAGGTCGGGCAGGGACTCCGGCCCGCCGAGGAAATTCAGCCATCCGTCGGCGCCGCGGGACACATCGCGGCGCAAGGCGCGGACCTCCATATCGAAGGCACGGGCGCGCCGCGCCAGTTCGCGGCCGATATGGCCGTAGCCCAGGATGCATAGCGTCTTGCCGGCCAGTTCCGGCCATGGCGCCGGCGGCGGCGTCGCCGTGGCCCACTGGCTCTCCCAGACGCCCTCGCGCAGGCGCGCATCGAGACGGCAGAAGCTGCGGCTCGTCGCCAGCATGGCGCCCATGACGTATTCAGCGATACCCACGTCATGTCCGTAGGCGTTGGCCAGCCAGGTTGCTGCCGGCAGGGCCGATCGGTCGACGCGGTCGAGGCCGGCGCCGGGCACCTGCAGCAGTTTGAGCCGCCGAGCGGCGGCACCCATGTCGCGGGTGAAGGCGAGGCTCACCAGAACGTCGATGCCCTGCATGCGCGCCACGATATCGGTTTCGTCGGACACGAGGATGTCGCAGGCGTTGCTGAGGCGCGCCCGCACTTGCGGTTCGAGGCTGGCGGCGAACGAGCCGGCGAAGGCGACGCGAAGCATCGGGGGAGGTCTCACATCCGAACGATTGAACCATCGACTGCCGGCGCCGGCGGTTCAACTACCTGCCAGGTCATTGTCGGGCGCGAAGGACGGTGACGTCAGCTCGCCTTGCTGCGTGCCGCGGCAAAGGCGTCGACGATCTCGCTGGCCGTCACCTGCCAGATCTTGGGCCTGGCGGTGATGCGTTTCAGCGCCTCGTCGAGGTAGCGGATGCGGTGCGCCATGCCGATCAGCCACGGATGCAGTGCCAGGCAGAAGACTCGACCGCCTTCGTCGTACAGGCCCTCGAAGGCCTCGCCGACAATGTCGGGGTAGCGCGGCATGGCGAGCCGGCGCAGCCACAGCAACTGCACGTCATCCCATTCCGGTTGCACCGGGAGCGACACGAACGGACGCGGCACGGTCATGGTGTAGGGCTGGTCGTCGTTGGGCCAGTCGGCCACGAAGTCCAGTCCGGCCTCGGCCAGCAGCCGCGGCGTGCGCTGCGATTCGCCGTAGTCCTGGCCGTGCCAGCCGCGCGGCCGCTTGCCGGTGGTGCGGCCCAGCGTGTCCAGGGCGTCGCGAATGGCGGCGCGTTCCTCCTCTTCGCTCATCCGGCTGGTCAGCATGCGCGTGGCGTGGCTGCCATGGCCGATGAACTCGTAGCCGCGCGCGCGACAGGCGTCGACCAGATTGGGGTAGCGCCTGGCGGCGGCGCTGTTGAGCGCCACGGTGGCTTTGATGCGGTAGCGGTCGAGCACCTCCAGCACGCGGAAGATCGCGACCCGGTTGCCGTATTCGCGCTGCGTCCAGGCGCGGTAGTCGGGATCGTAGCTGCCGTACTCGCCGACGAAGCGCGTGTCCTTGTGGGCCAGCGGCGGCGGCTGCAGTTCCCAGTGCTCGATCGCCAGCATCACCCAGAAGGCGATGCGGTTGCCCTTGGGCCAGGCCAGCGCCGGCCGCCGATCGATCGGCGAGAACGTGTAGTACGGGTTGTCCATGCCCGCCGGGATGCGTGCGGTCATGGAGAGACTCCTCGTGTTTGACGTCCAGGCATTCCGGGCGCCGCGAGGAAGGACGAGCAAAGCGCGTGGCAGGGCGATTTCGTCACGTCTCGCCTCCCAGATGCTGGCGATAGGGCGCCAGGCCGTGCGCGATGTACCAGTCGGCGATCTCGGCGCCGGTGGTGACCCAGGCGTCGGAATGGCTGCGGATATAAGCCAGTGCCCGGTCGAGATGCTTCAGCCGGTGCGGCGCGCCCATCATGTAGGGATGCAGCGCGATGCACATCACGAGCGGCTGCGTCGCGCCCTCGCGATAGACCGTATCGAAGTGGTCGATGATCATCTGCGCGAACTCGGCAGCCTCGAGCGGCTGGCGGTAGATCATCGCGTCGTTGATGTCCATGGAGTAGGGTATGCTGACCAGGCTGCCGTTGCGTACCCGGATCGGCGTCGGCTGGTCGTCGTGGTAGAAGTCGCAGTAGTAGGTGATGCCGGCCTCGGCCACGAGATCCGGCGTGTTGGTGGTGAACGACACCGCCGGCGAGAACCAGCCGCGCAACTTGCGCCCGGTCAGCCGCTCGTGGATCTCGCAGCAGGCGGCGATGGCCGCGCGTTCCTCGTCCTCGCTGTAGTTCCAGTGATAGCGCGTGTTGTACAGGCCATGCGACATGTACTCCCATTGCCGCGCTTCCATTGCCGCGAGGATCTCCGGGTACATTTCGATGACCGACAGCGACAGCGACACCGTGCAGCGGATGTCGTGCTTGTCCAGCACCTCGAACATGCGCCACAGCCCGACACGGTTGCCATAGTCGCGGCCGCCATAGCCGAGCACGTCGGGGTGCGGCTGGCGCGGCCAGGGATTGCGCACGCGCACCTCGGCCGGAATGTATTCGTAGTGCTCGATATTGGGCACCACCCAAACCGCGACACGCGCGTCGTGCGGCCAAGCCAACTTCGGGCGGTCGACGATCGGCGAGTAGGAAAAGCGCTGCTCCGGATCGATCATGACAGCCGGTCCCTTGTCCCCCAAGACGGCAGGCGGCCGGTAAGCTAGCACTTCGCCGGCGGCATGCCAGCGCGGCTGTCATGTCTGGCGCGGCCGGCTTGAGATCGCGCCGGCCGCCTGACATAGTGCGCCCCCTCGATTTGGCGAGACTTACGCCAAGTCATTGAGAGAACGAGAGATTTTCATGCTGCCCCCGCGCGTGACCCTGTCCGGCACCACGGCTCCGATCAGCGGTCACGTGGCCGGCCTGCAGACCTCGAGGATCGGCGACGTCGCCACGCTTGGACGCGGCAATCCCGACGTGATCCCGTTGTGGTTCGGCGAGGGGGATCTGCCGACGCCGCGCTTCATCTGTGAGGCGGCCGAGCGCGCCATGCATGCCGGCGAGACCTTCTACACCTGGCAGCGCGGCATTCCGGAGTTGCGCGAGGCGATCGCGCGCTACACCGGCCGGCTGTACGGCATCGGCTGCGGCAGCGAGCGCATCACGGTGACCGGCTCGGGCATGCAGGCGATCATGCTGAGCTGCCAGGCGCTGATTGATCCCGGCGACAACATGGTGGTCGTCTCGCCGGTGTGGCCGAACATCGTATCGGCGCTGAACATCGTGCACGGCGTCAGCAAGCCGGTGCAGCTGGAGCGCAAGGACGGCATCAACTGGTCGCTCGATCTCGACCGGCTGTTCGACGCCGTCGACGAGCGCACCCGCGCGATCTTCGTGAATTCGCCCGGCAATCCGACCGGCTGGACCATGCCGTCGGACCAGCAGAAGGCGATCCTCGACTTTGCCCGCGCGCGCGGCATCTGGGTGATGGCCGACGAGGTCTACGCCCGCATCGTCTATAACGCGCCGCACGCGCCGTCGTTTCTGGAGCACGCCGGTATCGACGACCCTCTGATCGTGCTGCAGAGCTTTTCCAAGCCCTGGGCGATGACCGGCTGGCGGCTGGGTTGGATAACGTCGCCGGACAGCTTCGGTGAGGAGATCGCCAAGCTGCTGCAGTTCAACCTCAGCGGCTCGCCGGCCTTCCTGCAGCGGGGTGCGCTGGCCGCCATCGAGCATGGCGAGGCGTTCGTGAAATCGATGGTCGATCGCTGCCGCGCCGGTGGCGAACTGGTGTTCCAGCGACTCTCGGCGCTGCCGCAGGTCAAGGTGGCGCGGCCGGAAGCGGCGTTCTACGCCTTTTTCTCGGTCGACGGCATCACCGACAGCCTGGCGTTCGCCAAGAAGCTGGTCACGGACTACCGGGTGGGCATCGCGCCCGGCGTCGCCTTCGGGCCCGGCGGCGAGGGCAACTTCCGCCTGTGTTTTGCTTCCGGCACGGAGCGGCTGAGCACGGCGATGGACCGCATCGAGGCGGGCATCCGGGCGTCGAGCTGAGCGACGGCGGACAGCGGAATCACGGACATGGACGCCGCCATCGATGTACGCCACCTGCGCAAGGAGTACGGCAAGGTCGTCGCCGTCGACGATCTGACGTTCGTCGTGCCGCGCGGCGCGGTGCTCGGGCTGCTGGGCGGCAACGGCGCCGGCAAGAGCACGACCATCTCCATGCTGCTGGGCCTGCTGGTGCCGACCTCGGGCGAGATCCGCATCCTGGGCGAGGATATGCTGCGGCACCGCTTCCGCGTGCTGCCGCGCATGAACCTGTCGTCGCCCTATGTCGATCTGCCGCATCGCCTGACGGCGCGGCAGAACCTGGCGGTCTATGGCCGGCTGTACGGTGTCGCCGATCTGCCGCGGCGGATCGACCAACTGGCGGAGCAGCTCGACCTCGGCGAGCAGCTGGATCGTCCGTTCGGTCATCTGTCGTCGGGCCAGAAGACGCGTGTCACCCTGGCCAAGGCGCTGGTCAACGCGCCGGCGGTGCTGCTGCTCGACGAACCCACGGCGTCGCTCGATCCCGACACCGCCGATTGGGTACGGGCGTTCCTCAAGAACTACCAGCGCGACACCGGCGCCACGATCCTGCTGGCCTCGCACAACATGCCCGAGGTCGAGCGGCTGTGCGACGACGTCATCCTGATGCAGACCGGCAAGGTGTTCGACCGCGGCGCGCCCGCCGACCTGATCGCGCGCTTCGGGCGCGACACCATGGAGGAGGTGTTCCTCGACATGGCGCGCGGCCGGCAGCGCAGCGTCGAGGAGCTGCGCAAGGTGGAGGCGGCGCAATGACTGCCGTCGAGGCACAGCACGGCTCGGCGCTGCGCCGCGTGACGGCGCTGGTGCTGCGCCACTGGTACATCCTGCGCGGGTCATGGCTGCGCATCGTCGAGCTGGCCTACTGGCCGGCGGTGCAGATGGTGATGTGGGGGTTCCTCAGCCAGTTCCTGGCTAACCAGGCCAGCTACGTCGCCCAGGCAGCCGGCATCCTCATCGCCGGCATGCTGCTATGGGACGTGCTGGTGCGCGGCCAGCTTGGCCTGTCGATCTCCTTCCTCGAGGAGATGTGGTCGCGCAACCTCGGCCACCTGTTTGCCAGTCCGCTGCGACCGATCGAGTTCGCCGCCGGCATCGTCACCATGAGCCTGATCCGCACCGTCGTCGGCATGGTGCCGGTGACGCTCCTGGCGCTGGCGTTTTTCGGCTTCTCGATCTACTCGCTGGGCTGGCCGCTGGTCGCCTTCTTCTTCACCCTGCAGATGTTCGGCTGGGGCGTCGGGCTGGCGATCTCGGGCATGGTGCTGCGCAAGGGACTGGGCGCCGAGACGTTCGCCTGGGCCGCCGTCTTCATCCTGCTGCCGGTCAGCGGCGTCTACTATCCGATCTCGGTGCTGCCCGGCTGGCTGCAGACGATCGCCTGGGCGCTGCCGCCGGCCTATGTCTTCGAAGGCATGCGCGCTGTGCTCGCCAACCACGCGGTGCGGCTGGAGCTGCTCGCCGGGGCGCTGCTGCTCAGCATGGTCTATCTCGCCATCGGCTTCGGCTGCTTCCTGTGGCTGTTCAATGGCGCGCGGCGCAAGGGACTGCTGTCGACCCAGGGCGAGTAGGGTCTGCCGTCGCTGTCAGTCGCTGTCCGTTCATCCGACGAAAGCGGCACGCGCGTCGTCATTGAGTGCGGGCGCAGCAACACTCAAGGGCTGTGCAGTCCGGCGTGACCATCCCGGCGGAGCGGCGATGGCTAGGGAGCGTGCAGCACCGCCTGGCAGGCCGATGGGTAGCGCGGCGGCCGCGGCTTGGCGGGCGGCGACGGCACCGCCGGCTGCGGCGGTGGCGGCACGAACCAGTCGTCGAGCGCCTTGCCGCAGCCGTCGCCGGCCGGCACCGGTGCCTGACGGATGCAGGCCGGGCTGTCGGGCGGACACACCAGCCGGACGTGGAAGTGCTCGTTGTGATAGTACCAGGGCACGATCTTGTGCAGCCAGGCGCGGTCGCCGTCCGTCGTCTCGCACAGGCGCCGCTTGATCCACTTGTTGACGAAGATTCGGTCGGTGGTGGGGTTCTGCGACGCGACGCGCAGCAGCGCCGCATGGCCCGGCTGCCACACCGAGTCGTCGATGCCGCTCTCGTCCGGCAACACCAGCGAGCGCAGCAGGGGCTCTTCGCGGGCCGACGGCAGCAGGCGCGGCTTGGGCGACAGCTCGAACCAGATGTCGACGTCGAGACCGACCTGGTGGCTGGCATGGCCGAAGCCCATGCGCCCGCCGCGCGGCTGGGAGATGTCGCCGATGTAGATCACCGGCAGGCCGCTGGTGTGGAGACGGCGGCCGAACTCCTGCACGAAGCGGATCAGGCTGCTGTGGCCCCAGTAGCGGTTGCGGCTGATGCGGATCGCCTCGTAGCCCGGTCCGTCGAAGGGCAGGGGCATCGCGCCGGCGATGCAGCCGGCGGCATAGCTGCCGAAGACGCGCGACGGGCCGCCGCTGGGCGTGGCGAGCGAGGCGAACGTGATCTGGCTCTGGGCCGTCGCCGTCGTCGGCAGCGCCAGGGCCAGCACCGCGCCGAACACCCACCCAACCGAACGCCACGCCATCGGCCACCTCGAAATTCGGCATGCGCGCCATGCCGTCGCGAGCTTTCGCTACTATAGCGGCTCGACTAGAGTCCGGCCATGTCAGAGTTCCCGGCCTACGAGACGATCCTGCTGGCGCGCACCGCCGACGTGGCGCGGTTGACGTTCAACCGGCCGCAGCGGCGCAACGCGCTGACGCACGCCATGATGCTGGAGATCGGCGACGCGATTGCCCGGGTGCGCGCCGACGACTCGCTTCGCGTGCTGGTCCTGCGCGGCAGCGGCGGCTCGTTCTGCGCCGGCGGCGACATCGGCGCCATGGCCGATCTGCCGCCGCCACCGGCCGCCGGCCAGGCCGATCCGCTGGTGGCGCCATACCGCGTGTTCGGCGACGTGCTGCTGGCGCTCAACGACCTGCCGATCCCGGTGATCTCGATCGTCGAGGGCCCGGCGGTCGGCGGCGGCTTCGGCATGGTGTGCTGCTCCGACGTGGTGATCCTGCTGCAAAGCGCCCGCTTCGGCATCCCCGAGCCGCGCACCGGCTTCATCCCCTCGCAGGTCCTGCCGTTCATCGCCCGGCGCATCGGCGAGGGGCCGCTGCGCGAGCTGGCCGTCACCGGCCGGGTGATCGGCGCGCCGGAAGCGCTCGCCCTCGGCATCGGCCGGCACCTGTGCGAGACGCACGACCAGGCCAACGTCATCCTGCACGTCGCCATCGCCGACATCCGGCGCAACTCGCCGGCCGCGCTGGCGGCGGTCAAGCGCCTGGTGCTGGCCTGCGCCACCAAGCGCGATGCCGAGGTGCTCGACGACGCGGCGGTCGAGCTGGTGGCGCTGCTGCGCCGGCCCGACACGCAGGCCGGCATGAAGGCGTTCTTCAACAAGCAGGCGCCGCCCTGGGCGACGAGCGACGCCGACGCGCCAGGCGGATCCGGGAGGAAACCATGACGCAACGCGTGCTGCGCAATTTCCGGCATCTCGACGTGCGGCCAGTGGCCGGCGCGCTGGGCGCCGAACTGCAGGGCGTCGACCTGGCGCGCGATCTGGCCGACGACGTCGTCGCCGAGATCCGCCAGGCGTGGCTTGATCATCTGGTCGTGTTCTTCCGCGACCAGAGCCTGACACCGGCGCAGCAGCTGGCGTTCGCGTGCCGCCTGGGCGAGCCGGTCGAGTACCCGCAGCTCAAGGGCCTGCCGGACTATCCCATGATCACGCCGGTGGTGAAGCTGGAGCACGAGCGCACCAACTTCGGCGGCATCTGGCATTCCGACACCACCTACCTGGAGCGGCCGCCGATGGCGAGCATGCTCTATGCGCGGGAGATCCCGCCCTACGGCGGCGACACCGAGTTCGCCAACCAGTACCTCGCCTACGAGACCTTGTCGGACGGCCTGCGCCGCGTGCTGGATGGCCTGGTCGGCATCAGCTCGTCGCTGAAGGCCGATGCGTCGAAGACGCGCGAGGACCGGCTGAAGGAAGCCGGCGTCGAGCAGAAGGTGCTGCTGGCCGAACATCCCGTCGTGCGCACCCATCCCGAGACCGGGCGCAAGGCGCTGTTCCTCAACGTCGGCCACACTACCCACTTCAAGGGCTGGACGGAGCGCGAGAGCCAGCCGCTGCTCGAGTTCCTGTTCGCGCACCAGATCCGGCCGGAGTTCACCTGCCGGTTCCGCTGGCAGCCGGGCTCGCTGGCGCTGTGGGACAACCGCTGCGCCATGCACAACCCGGTCAACGACTACCACGGCTACAAGCGGGTGATGCATCGCATCACCCTGGCCGGCGACCGGCCGGTCTAGCGACGCGCGACCGCGGCGGTCCCCCGCGGCGGCATCGGTGCGCGGCGCTCAGGGGTCATTTACCGCCCCTAAAAGGGGCGAATCGCGCTTTTTTATATATAAAAGCCGATTTTATC
>JAHCJT010000196.1 GCA_026126245.1 Alphaproteobacteria bacterium | reverse complement strand
GACGCAGCCGACGCCGTCGAGCGACGGGTCGGCCTGCAGGCGGCGCAGGAACAGCCCGTCGGTCACCATTTCGATGCGCGTGCGCGGACCGACCCGACTGTCCAGGCGCACGCGATAGCCGACCGTGTCGCCGACCGCTTCGCCCAGCGTCTGGGCCATGCGCCGCGCGGCGGCACGGGCGGCGATGCGACGCGGCTCCTGCACGATGATCTTGCGGCCAGCCAGCCAGGGTTCGTCCAGCAGGGCCAGCGGCACGCGCGTGGTCTTGCCGGCGCCGGGCGGCGCCAGCAGCACCGCCTCGGTGCGCGCCGCCAGCGCGGCTTTCAGCGCCGGCAGCGCGTCCTCGATCGGCAGCGTGTCCATGGCCCGTATCACGCCTGCTCGTAGCGCGGCCTGCCGCCTCTTGGCCAGTCGCTTGGCCTTGTCATCGTAGCGACCGCATCGGGCTGCCTGGCGGCGAGCATCGATCGACCGACGGGAATTGCCGACCGCGCGCGTTGGCCGCCCGCCATCACGGCTTGCGCTTCTTGCTTACCAGGTAGCTGATGATGCCGTGAAAGGTGCTGACCTCCTGGTCGGTCGGCAGGGCGCGCTGCAAGAGGGCCCGGATGTTGCGCACCATGTCGGGCCGCTTTTCCGGCACCCGCAGGAAGCCACTGTCGTCCAGCTCGCGCTCGAGATGCTCGAAGAGGTTGGCCAGTTCGGCCTTGGTCGCCGGCCGTGCCGCGTTGGTGACCAGCGTCTCGGAAGGCCCCGACACGCCGGCCTGCGACCATTCGTAGGCCACCAGCAGCACGGCCTGCGCGATGTTGAGCGACGCGAAGTACGGGTTGAGCGGGATCGACAGCACGGTGTCGGCGTAAACGAGATCGTCGTTGCGCAGGCCGGTGCGCTCGGCGCCGAACATCACGCCGCAGCGCTCGCCGGCCGCGATCCACTGGCGCAGCTCGGCAGCGGCGCGGCGCGGGCCGACGACACGCTGGGTGAGTTCGCGGTGGCGCGCCGTCGTGGCCACGACGCGGGTCAGGTCGGCCACCGCCTCGGCCACCGTGTCGAAGACCCTGGCCGCGTCCAGCACCGAGTCGGCGCCCGAGGCGGCGCGCTGCGCCGCCGGGCTCGGCCAGCCGTCGCGTGGCGCCACCAGGCGCAGCTCGCCCAGGCCGCAGTTCAGCATGGCGCGCACCGCCATGCCGATGTTCTCGCCCAGCTGCGGGCGCACCAGGATGACCGCCGGCCCCGGCTGCTCGGGAATGTCGCTCTTGTTGGCCCGTCCCATGGCGGCGCGTTCTACACGGCAGACCCGGCCGAGGCGAGTCGGGCGGCCGCCGGGCCGCCTAGCGCCGCGGCGGCACAGGCGCCGGCTTGAGCAGCGCCAGCAGCGGAATCGTCGCCAGCACGACGTACATCAGCAGGTGGAAATCATTGAGGTAGGCGATCATCGCCGCCTGGCGCGTCAGCTCGACGTCCCATAGCGCCAGCGTCGTGGCGCCCTGCCCGCCGCTGCCCACGACGGAGACCCAGGCGGGGTTGAGCACCGAGATCGACGGCGCCAGCTCGGACCGGACGATCTGGATGTTCTGCGACAGGATCGCCACCAGCGCCGCGATGCCGATGCTGCCGCCGAGGTTGCGCGCCAGCGCATTGAGCGAGGCGACCTCGGTACGGAAGCTGGGCGGCAGATTGGCGAACATGATGGTGCTGAGCGGCGGCCAGACGAAGCCCAGTCCGAAGCCCTGCAGCGCGCCGCTCCACACCACCGTCCAGGCGTCGACGTCGAAATTGAACTGCGTCATCTGCCAGATCGAGAATGCCGCGATGCCGAAGCCGAAAGCCACCAGCAGGCGCGAGTCGAAGCGGCCGGCGATGCGGGCGAAGATCATCATCGAGATCATCATGCCGACGCCGCGCGGCGCCAGCATGACGCCGACGGCGATCACCGGATAGCCGCGCAGATTCTGCAGGAACGGCGGCATCAGGGCGGCGGTGGCGATCATGATGAGGCCGGCGAGCGCGGCGAACACAAGCCCGACCGAGACGTTGCGGTCGTTGAACAGCCTAAGGTCGAGAAACGGATGGTGGCTGGTGTTGGCGTGGATCAGGAACATCAGGAAGGCCACGCCGGCGACCACCGACTCCAGCACGATCTCGATCGACTCGAACCAGTCGTTGAGCGCGCCGCGATCGAGCATCAGCTGCGCCGAGCCGAGCGCGACCGCCAGCAACGCAAAACCCGTCAGATCAAAGGGCCGGCTGCGCCGCGGCCCCAGGTCATGGATCAGCGTCAGGACGCCGAACAGACACAGCAGGCCGACCGGCAGGTTGATGTAGAAGACCCAGCGCCACGACAGGTCCTCGGTCAGCCAGCCGCCCAGCGTCGGCCCCATGATCGGGCCGACCATGACGGCGATACCCCAGATCGACATGGCAAAGCCGTGCTTTTCCGGCGGATAGGTGTCGAGCAGGATGGCCTGCGACAGCGGCACCAGGGTGGCGCCGAAGGCGCCCTGCAGGGCACGGAAGGCGACCATCTGCTCCAGCGTCGCGGCGGCGCCGCACATCATCGACACCACCGTGAAGCCGACGACGGCGATGATCAGCAGGCGGCGGCGGCCCAGCCGGTCGGCCAGCCAGCCGGCCAGCGGCGTGAGGATCGCCGAGCAGACGATGTAGGACGTCAGCACCCAGGAAATCTGGTCCTGCGTCGCCAGCAGGGAACCCTGCATGTGCGGCAGTGCGACGTTGGCGATGGTGGCGTCGATGACGTGCAGCAGCGTCGCCAGCATCATCGTGCCGGTGATCAGCAGCCGGTTCTGCCCGACCGAGGAGGGAAGGCCTGCCGCCGCGACTGTCATGCCCGCCGGACGGTCTAGTGCCCCTGCGGCGTCGCCGCCGCGCCGCCCAGGCCCAAGGTGCGCGCGATGGTCGACGTCAGCTCGCCGAACGAGCGCACATGGCCGGTGTCGATCTCGACGACGGCGCTCATGCCGACGCGCAACGGCGGATCGCCCGCCGCGCTGCGCACCTTGATCCGCACGGTGATCCGCTGCACCACCTTCACCCAGTTGCCCGAGGCGTTCTGCGGCGGCAGCACCGCGAACTCCGCGCCGGTGGCCTGGGCGATGCTCTCGACCGTGCCGTGCCAGACCCGGTTCGGATAGGTGTCGACGTGAACCGTGGCGGACTGGCCGGGCTGCACCCGCGTCAGGTCGGTTTCCTTGAAGTTGGCTTCGATCCAGAGGTCGGCGTCGGCCACGATGGTCATCACCGCCGTCCCCGGCGTGGCGCGCGTGCCGACCGTCGGCACCCGCGCGGCGATGCCGTCGATCGAGGCCACAACACGCGTGCGGCGCAGGTTGAGCGCCGCCTCGTCGCGCGCCGCCTCGACCTGCTTGACGCGCGGGTGCTCGTCGGTGTGGATCTTGGGATTGCCGGCCAGCGCCGCCTCCAGCCGCATCAACTCCTCGTTCAGCATGGCGATGCGCTGGCGGGCCACGTCGAGATCGCGACGTGCCTCGTCGAGGCGCTGGCCGGACACCACCTTGCGCTGCGCCAGCTCATTCTGGCGGTCGAAGTCGGCGACGGCGTAGGCCTCCTGGCTCTTGGCCGATTTGATCTCCTCGCGTTTCTGGCGGTAGCTGGCGCGCAGGCCGCGGACGTCGGCGCGCACCGTCTCGACCTCCGATTCGGCGCGCGCCAGCGCCAGCCGGTACGGCTCGTCGTCGATGCGGAACAGCAGCTGGCCGCGCCTGACGCGCTGGTTCTCCTCGACCGCGACCTCGACGATCGGCCCCGTCACTTCCGACGCGATCATCACCCGGTCGCCCTTGATGTAGGCGTTGTCGGTGCCGACATAGCGGCCGGCCGCCAGCCACGCGGCAATCCCGACGCCAACCGCCAGCAGCGGCAGGCACCACATGAACGTCCGCGCTACGACGCGGCGGCTCAACCGCCGCCGCCGCGCCGGCGATGGCTGCACCTGCGCCGGGGTCGTCTCTACCGTGTCACGCATTCATAACCGTCTGGGGCCAGCCTCGGGTCGCTCCCTGCCGGCAACCGGGTTGCCTTCTTGTTCTCATCTATTCTGCCTGATCTTGCGCCATGCGTCGCGGACTTTGATCCGCATCCCCGGCATGGCTGCAATGGCCCTGCGGCGCACCCGTCGGCCAGTCCAGCCCGATCAGGCGGCGGGCCGGGCGCCGTCGCGGAACAGCTTGTACGTGATGGCGTCGTACAGCGCGTTGTAAGCGGCATCGATGATGTTGGGCGACACGCCGATCGTGGTCCAGCGATGCCCATGGCTGTCGGCGCTCTCGATCATGACCCGGGTGACGGCGGCGGTGCCGCCAGCGGAGTCGAGAATGCGCACCTTGAAGTCGATCAGGCGCATGTCCGCCAGTTCGGCGTAGTGCGGCAGCAGGGCCTTGCGCAGCGCCGAGTCGAGGGCGTTGACCGGGCCGTTGCCCTCGCCCACCTCCATCACCCGGTGGTGCCCGACGTCGAGCTTGACCGTGGCTTCCGACAGGGTGATGAGGTCGCCCTTCGCGTTCCAGCGCCGCTCGGCCATGACGCGGAAGCTCTGCAGCTCGAAATAGTCGGGCACGGTGTGCAGTTCGCGCCGCGCCAGCAGCTCGAACGAGGCGTCGGCGCCGTCATAGGCGTAGCCGTTGGCCTCGCGCTCCTTGACGATCTCGAGCAGGCGCATGACGCCGGCGCTCTTGGGGTCGATCTCCAGGCCGATCTGCCGGAAACGCGCGACCACGTTGGAGCGGCCGGCCTGGTCGGAGACCACGATGATGCGCTCGTTGCCGACCACCGCCGGGTCGACGTGCTCGTAGGTGCGCGGATCCTTCTCGACGGCGCTGACGTGCAGGCCGCCCTTGTGGGCGAAGGCGCGCGGCCCGACATAGGCGGCACCGCGGATCGGCGCCAGGTTCAGCCGGTCGTCGAGCAGGCGCGAGAGGTGCGTGATCTGCGTCAGACCCTCGGCCGAGATGCCGGTATCGTAGCCCATCTTCAGCATCAGGTTGGGGATCAGGGCGATGATATTGGCGTTGCCGCAGCGCTCGCCCAGCCCGTTGATCGTGCCCTGCACCTGGCGCGCGCCGGCGCGTACCGCGGCCAGCGAATTGGCGACGGCGTTCTCGGTGTCGTTGTGGCAGTGGATGCCGAGCGCGCTGCCCGGGATCTCGCGACACACCTCGCCGACGATGCGCTCGATCTCGTGCGGCAGGGTGCCGCCGTTGGTGTCGCACAGCACGATCCAGCGGGCGCCGGCGCGGTGCGCCTCGCGTACGCAGGTCATGGCGTAGTCACGGTTCGCCTTGTAGCCGTCGAAGAAATGCTCGGCGTCGAACATCACCTCGTCGACCCGCGCCTTGGCCAGCGCCACCGAGTCGGCGATCATCTCGACGTACTCGGTGCGGCCCAGCTCGAGCGCGACGTCGACATGGAAATCCCACGTCTTGCCGACCATGCACACGGTGCGCGCCGCGGTCGAGAGGATGGCGTTCAGCCCGGGGTCGTTGGCGGCGCTGCGGCCGGCCCGCCGCGTCATGCCGAACGCCACGAACCTTGCCTGGGTGAAGGCCGGCGGGGCGGCGAAAAAGCGGTCGTCGGTCGGATTGGCGCCGGGCCAGCCGCCCTCGATGTAGTCGATGCCGATGCGGTCCAGCTCGATGGCAATGGCGGTCTTGTCGGCGACCGAGAAGTCGACGCCCTGGGTCTGGGCGCCGTCGCGCAGCGTGGTGTCGAACAGGTAAACGCGGTTGTCGGCGGACATCGGCGGCTCCGATCGGGAGCCGCTTCTTGCCGCCCGACCGACCCCGCGTCAACCTCTTGACCTCACCCCACCGGGGAGACGTCGCGTGAGGATGTGTCGCCTCACCCGTCCTTGCGCAGGATCACCACCGAGGCCACCGCCTCTTCCATGCCGATGACGCCGCCGCCGTTCTCCGCCAGCGCGGTCTGGGCGCCCTTGACCTGCCGCGGCCCGGCCTCGCCACGCAGCTGCGTCGCCAGCTCGGCCAGCATGGACAGCCCGGTGGCGCCCACCGGATGGCCCTTCGACACCAGGCCGCCCGAGGTGTTGACCGGCACCCGGCCACCCGGCCCGGTTTCGCCCGCCGCCACGAAGCGGCCGCCCTCGCCCTCCCGACAGAAGCGCATCATCTCGACCTGGTAGATCTCGCAGAAGCTGGTGGCGTCGTGCAGCTCGGCCACGTCGATGTCCTGCGGCCCGACACCGGCCATCTTGTAGGCCTTGTCGGCGGCGGTGCGGGTCAGGCCGGGCTCGTCGAGCCGCCGGTACTTGCCGCCGGCGAACCCGACGCCCGCCACCTTGACGGCCCGCGCCCGCACGGCCGGCGCCAGCGTCGCGAGGTAGTCGCCGGAGCACAGCAGCGCCGCCGCCGCGCCGTCGCCGATCGGGGCGCACATGGCGCGGGTCAGGGGATACGACACCGGCCGGTCCTGCAGCACCGCCTCCGGCGTCATCTGGAAGCGGTACTGCGCCTTGTCGTTCAGCGCCCCGTAATTGTGGTTCTTGGCGGCGCCGGCGGCGATCTGCGCCTGCGTCGTGCCGTACTTCCACATGTGCCACTTGGCCTGCATGGCGTAGGTGTCCATGAAGATCGTGCGGTCCGGTCCGGTCTCGAAGCCGGCACCGATGAGGTCGCCGACGCGCGTCATCTCGGCCACCAGCCGGTCGTGCTGCGCGGTGATGTAGCCCTGGTTGAACAGCGCCGCGGTCCGCGACGGATCGTCGGGGCTGAACAGCTTTTCGACGCCGATCGCGAAGCTCAGCTGGTGCGTGCCGGCCAGCACGTCCTTCCACGCGCCCATGAAGGCGGTCGAGGCGGTGGCGCAGGCGTTCTCGACATTGAACATCGGCACGCGCTCGGGAAAGAGCCCCTCCTCGACCAGCGGCTGGAACAGCGCCTGGGCGCGGATCGAGTTCTGGCCCCACAGGCCCATGCCGCAATTGCCCAGCCAGCCCGACTCGATGTCGCGGCCATCGGCCATGCCGGCGTCCTGCAGGCAGCCGAGATAGGCCTCGCGCGCCAGATCGCCGAACGACTTGTCGGGGTGCTTCTTGAATGCGGTGGTGTAGGCGCCGACCACATAGACATCGCGCATCGCAGACTCCTGTCGCCGCCGCTTTTCTTTGCCGCGCATTTGAGCGCAAGTGGCGCGGGCGGACAACCCGGCCACCGCGCCGGACATGCCCGGCGGAGGTTCCGATGAAGGTGCTCAACATCCTGGTGCGACGCTACCTGCCGCTGGAACTGTTCGAGGAGTCGGTGCGCTTCCACGAGCAGATCATCGGCCAGAAGGCGCGGCTGCGCTTTCACTACGCGCAGTACGGCCTGGAGCTGGCGCAGGTGGCCTCGATGCTGTTCATCGCCGGCACGCCCGAAAGCCTGGCGCCGTTCGTCAATACCCATGCGACATTCATGGTCGAAGGCATCGACGACTTCGCGCGCCACCTGCCTGGCGTCGGCGCCGAGATCCTCAACGGGCCCAAGGATGTGCCCACCGGCCGCAACATGCGGGTCCGCCATCCCGACGGCACGGTGATCGAGTACGTCGAGCACCGCGACAAGCATCCGGCCGACCGGATGTACGCGCCGGCGCCTTGAACCGACGGGAATTTGTGGCCATTGTCGGCCCCCGAACCGGGACCGCCAGGGTCCTCGCAGGAGACATGCAATGGCCGTCGCCGCCGCCGTCCACCCGCCGCATATCGACGCGACCATCGCCGAGCTGAAGGCGATCTTCGGCGACCGGCTGAGCACCGCCGCCGCGGTACGCGAGCAGCACGGCAAGGACGTCAGCTACCACGAGGCGCACCTGCCGGACGCCGTGGTCTTCGCCGAGTCGACCGAAGAGGTGCAGAAGATCGTGCAGATCTGCGCCCGCCTCAAGACGCCGATCATCGCCTTCGGCACCGGCACCTCGCTGGAAGGCCACATCTCGGCGCCGCAGGGCGGCATCTCGGTCGATGTCAGCCGCATGAACCGCGTCCTGCAGGTCAACGAGGCCGACCTCGACGTCGTGGTGCAGCCCGGCGTCACGCGCAAGCAGCTCAACGAGTATATCCGCGCCACCGGCCTGTTCTTCCCGATCGACCCCGGCGCCGACGCCTCGATCGGCGGCATGACCAGCACCCGCGCCTCGGGGACCAACGCGGTACGCTATGGCACCATGCGCGAGAACGTACTGGCGCTGCAGGTCGTGACCGCCGACGGCCGCGTCATGCGCCTGGGCCGCCGCGCGCGGAAGTCGGCGGCCGGCTACGACCTTGTGAAGCTGTTCGTCGGCTCCGAAGGCACGCTGGGCATCATCACCGAGATCACGCTGCGGCTATACGGCATCCCCGAGGTGATGGCGGCGGCGACCTGCGCCTTCGACTCGCTGGAAGGCGCCGTCAACACCGTGATCCAGACCATCCAGTCGGGCGTGCCGATCGCCCGCATCGAGCTGCTCGACGACATCCAGGTCGACTCGGTCAACCGTTACTCCAAGCTGTCGCTGCCGGTGAAGGACACGTTGTTCCTCGAGTTCCACGGCACGCAGGCCGGCGTCAAGGAACAGGCCGAGATGGTGCAGGCCATCGCCAGCGAGAACGGCGGCGGCAGCTTCGCCTTCACCAGCCAGGCCGAGGAACGCAGCAAGATGTGGCAGGCACGCCACGACGCGGCCTGGGCCAACAAGGCGCTGAAGGCCGGCTGGGGCATGTGGGCGACCGACGTCTGCGTGCCGATCTCGCGCCTGGCCGAATGCATCCTCGCCACCAAGCAGGACATCGTGACGCTCGACCTGGTGGCGCCGATCGTCGGCCATGTCGGCGACGGCAACTTCCACCTGGTCTACCTGCTCGATCCCGCTGATCCCGAGGACTGGAAGCGCGCCGAGGCGCTGAACGAGCGCATGGTGCAGCGCGCGCTGTCGCTCGGCGGCACCTGCACCGGCGAGCACGGCATCGGCATGGG
>JAHCJT010000195.1 GCA_026126245.1 Alphaproteobacteria bacterium | reverse complement strand
GGTGGAGGCGGTGCTGCGGGCCGCGTCATAAGCCGCGGCCGACTCATGATGGCGGCGCCTCAGCGGGCCGCACCCGACAGCCAGACCCACGGACGCTCGGTCTTGTCCTTCGCCTGCCACGCGGCGATGCGCTCCCGGTGGGTCAGAGTCACGCCGATGTCGTCGAGCCCGTTGAGCATCGCATGGCGCCTCTTGGGCTCGATCTCGAACCTGACCTCGCGGCCGCGCGGCGAGACCACGACCTGCCGTTCCAAGTCGATGGTGACGCGGGCGTTGCCCGGCGCCGCCCGCGTCTCCTCGGCCAGACGCTCGATCTCGGCCAGCGGCAGGACGACCGGCAGCAGACCGTTCTGGAAACAATTGTTGAAAAAGATGTCGCCGTAGCTGGGCGCAATCACGGCCCGGACGCCCATGCCCATCAGCGCCCACACGGCGCCTTCGCGGCTGGAGCCGCAGCCGAAATTGTCGGCGGCGAGCAGGATCGGCGCGCCGCGATAGGCCGCCTCGTTGCCGATGAAGTCGGGATTCTCGGAACCATCGGGCCGATAGCGGATCGATTCGAAGCAGTACGGTCCGAGCTCGTCGCGGGGCAGCTCGACCAGGCGCTGAATGCGGATCACGACGTCGGTGTCGACGTTGGAGCGCATCAGCGGCGCGGCAACGCCTTCAAGGCGGGTAAACTTGTCCACGGCCATACCTCCCATCGCGTCACCCGTCGATCTGGTCGCGCCGCGACCTCTTCAGGGTGAGGCTTAAATTGTCCTCGTCCCGCGAGGCGCCGCACCGGCGCGTCTCGACGGATAAGGCCCACATTGCACCTCACATCTTGCGTACGTCGGCGATCGCGCCCTTGATCGCCGCCGCTGCAGCCATCGCCGGCGAGGCGAGATGGGTGCGGGCCCGCGGCCCCTGGCGAGCGACGAAGTTGCGGTTGGAGGTCGAGACCGAGCGTTGCAGGGGCGGCACGATCTCGCCGTTGGAGGCAACGCACATCGAGCAGCCGGGCTCGCGCCAGTCGAAGCCGGCGTCGCGGAAGACGCGGTCCAGTCCCTCGGCCTCGGCCTGCTTCTTGACGCGCTCCGAACCGGGCACGACCCAGGCGGTGACGTGTGCTGCCGTGCGTCGGCCGCGCGCGATCTGCGCCGCCGCCCGCAGGTCGGAGATGCGGCTGTTGGTGCACGAGCCGATGAACACCCAGTCGACCTTGGTGCCTTCGATCGGCTTGCCCGGCTCGAGACCCTGATAGGCCAACGCCGCTGCCCAGGCGGCCCGCCGGCCGTCATCGGGCGCGGCGGCGGGATCGGGCACCGGCCGGTCGACGCCGATGACATGTTCGGGGCTGGTACCCCAGGTGATTTGCGGTGCCACCGCCGCCATGTCGACGCGGTGCTCGACGTCGTACACGGCGTCGGCGTCGCCGGGCAGCGTGCGCCAGTGCGCCATGGCGGCGTCGAGATCGGCACCCTTGGGCGCGAAATCGCGGCCGGCGACGTACTGGTAGGTGATGTCGTCGGGGGCCACGAAGCCCATCTTGGCGCCCATCTCGATCGACAGATTGCAGATCGTCAGCCGCCCCTCGATCGGCAGCGCCCGGATCGCCGAACCGGCATATTCCACCGCGTAGCCGGTACCGCCGGCGGCGCCGATTCTGCCGATCAGGTGAAGGATCATGTCCTTGGGCGTCACGCCTGGCGGCGGCGCGCCATCGAAATCGACGCGCATCCGCTTGGGCTTGCGCTGGACCAGGGTCTGGGTGGCCAGCACGTGCACCAGTTCCGACGAGCCGACGCCGAAGGCCAGAGCACCCACGCCGCCATGCGTGCAGGTATGGCTGTCGCCGCACACGATGGTCAGGCCGGGCAGGCTGAGCCCCAGTTCCGGGCCGATGATGTGCACGATGCCATGGCCGTCCTGACCGAGGTCGAACAGCCGCACGCCGAGCTCCTTGCTGCGCCGGCGCAACGGCACCAGCAGCTTGTGGCCCGGCGCGAACGTCTCACTCGTGCGCCCGGGTCGCGTCGAGACGGCATGATCCGGCGTCGCGAAGGTCAGGTCGGGACGCGCCAGGTGATAACCTTTCTCCTCGACCTCCTCCAGGGCGCGGGCACCCGAGAGATCGTGCAGCAGCGTGCGATCGATGTGCAGCAGCGCGAAGCCGCCGCCGAGATCGGCGACAACGTGCGGGTCCCAGAGCTTGTCGAAAAACGTCTTGCCGGCCATGGCGCCGCTTCCTCCGACCGATGTCGGCGGGCAGTGTTCCGCACTTCACGCCACGTCGACAAGCCGCGTTTGCGACGCGACCGTCGAGGACAATTCGGCGCTCGACAAGCCGGCAGAGGCATCGACAGGATGCCGTCGCGACCCGGCAGGCGAGACAGCAAGACGGCAGGAAAACGCCATGAGCAGCTCCGAGCACCGATCGAATCCCTGGACGTTGCTGATCGCGGCCTGCGCCATCCTGGCGATCGCACTGGGCATTCGGCACGGCTTCGGCATCTACCTGGCGCCGATGTCGCGCGATCACGGCTGGGGCCGCGAAGTGTTCGCGTTTGCCATCGCGCTTCAGAACCTGGTGTGGGGTGTAGCACAGCCCTTCACCGGCCGGCTCGCCGATCGCTACGGCGCCGGCCGCGCCGTGGCGTTGGGCAGCGTCTTCTACGTCGCCGGCCTGGTCGGCATGGCGACGATCTCCTCCGCTAGCGGCTTTGTGCTGGCGGCCGGCCTGCTGATCGGCGTCGGACTGGCCGGCACGTCGTTCTCCGTGGTTTTCGGCGCCGTCGGCCGCGCCGTGGCGCCGCACAAGCGCAGCATGGCGCTGGGCGTAGCCGGCGCGGTCGGCTCGTTCGGCCAGTTCGTCATGCTGCCGCTGGGCCAAACGGTGATGGACGCCTTCGGTTGGTCGCTGGCGCTAGGCCTGCTGGCGGCGCTGGCGGCGCTCATGCTGCCGCTGTCGCTGACTGTGTCGGAGAAGGCCGTCAGCGCCGGCGGCACCGAGTTGTCGGCAGGCGAGGCACTGCGCGAGGCCGCCGGCCACGGCGGTTTCTGGCTGCTGTCGCTGGGTTTTTTCGTCTGCGGCTTCCAGGTGGTGTTCATCGGCACGCACCTGCCGGCGTTCCTCGTCGACAAGGGCCTGTCGGGCGGCACCGGCGCTGCGGTCCTGGCGCTGGTCGGCCTGTTCAACGTCGTCGGATCGTTTCTCGCCGGCCATCTCGGTGCCCGGTTCCGCAAGGGCTGGCTGCTGGCGGGGATCTATGTCGGCCGGGCCATCGCGATCGCATTGTTCGTCTTCCTGCCGATCACGACCGCCTCGGCCTGGATGTTCGGGATTGCGATGGGATTTTTCTGGCTCAGCACCGTGCCGGTCACCAACGCCGTGGTGGCCGGCATTTTCGGCGTGCGCAATATGTCGATGCTCGGCGGCATCGTCTTTCTCTGTCACCAGATCGGCGCCTTTCTCGGCGGCTGGCTGGGCGGTTACGTCTATGATCGCTTCGGCTCCTATGAGCCGGTCTGGCTGGTCGCCATCGCGCTCAGCATCGTGGCGGCGGTGCTCAATCTGCCGGTCAAGGAGGAGTTGGTGCCGCGCCTGCGTGCCGCCTGAGGCGTCAGCGCCGCAGCGCGACGCATCAATTGCGGATCGCTCGCAAGAATCGGCCGCGCCGGCCGGCATGTTCGCGGGCGCAGGGCATTTCACATAAAGACTACCTTTTCGTGTAGCTTGGCGTGGAGGTCGGCTCTCGACGCAAGGCAGACATGCCGATGATCGGAGCGGTGTTGACGACAGCGCACCACGTCACGGCCGACCGCCGCATTTCGGGCATCCGCTGCTTCGGATTGAGTTCATTTCCGATCATGATTGCCCGCTATTTTGTCGCGGCGAGCAAGAACCTGCCGCGCCTCGCCGAATCTCGCTGATGTGGGCGTTTTCTGGTCAGTGCATGCGCCGCGCGACGGCGATCAAAACAACATTCCCACGATTCCCCGGCAAGTTCCGCCTTCGCCACGCGACAGAATGGCGCTATGATCCTTTTCGACCCCCGGTTGCACAGGTTGTGTCTGAAATTCGGTCGGGGGAGGGGGTGGCGTGCTCGATCGTAGGCGGCGTTCCGGGGTTCCGCTCTATCACACGATCTGCGTCGTACTGCGCGATGGCATCGAGTCGGGACGGTGGAAGCCCGGCGCGGCGCTACCGACAGAGGACGAACTGGCGCGTGACTATCGAGTCTCGCGCGTCACCGTGCGACGGGCGCTGGGCGAGCTGGCGGATGCCGGGCTGATCGAGCGGCGCCAGGGCAGCGGCACCTTCGTGCGCAGCCGGCCGGAGGGCGAGACCTTCGCGATCACCACGATCGGCAATTCGATCAGCGACTACGACGAAATCGCGCGCCGGACTACCGCGCGCATCATCGAATTCGAGTACATCGACACCCCGCCGGAAATCCGCGCCATTTTCGGCCGCCACAGCAGCGAGCGCATGCAGCGCGCGGTCCGCCTGCGCGAAGCCAAGGGCGAAGCGGTGGTGCACATCACGACGTGGATCCCCGAGAAGCTGGGACGCGCCTATGACTCGGCCGACATGGAGGCCGAGCCGGTGGTCAACCTGCTGGAGCGGTCGGGCACGAAGCTGGCATCAGGCGACCAGAACGTCTCGGTGACGGTGGCCGACCCCGATCTGGCGCGCCTGATGCGCATCGATATCGGCGCGCCGCTGCTGAAGATCACCTGCGTGATGCGCGACCAGCGCCGGCGCACGGTGCAGTACCTCGAGATGCTGGCGCGTGCCGACCGTTTCAACATTCGCATGCGGCTGACCGCCTGAGCCATCGTGCCGCAAGGTTTGTCTATCCGTCGGCCAGCAGGTCCTTGACCGCGTTATCGATGAAGGCTGCGTCGGCGGAGTTGTCGCGCGGATTGCCGGCGCGATGGCCCCAGACCGAGGGAATTTCCCGCAGCACGCCGCGGCGCAGATGCGGCAACTCCAGCCGATTGTCCGCGGTCTGGAAATAGAGATCGGTGGCCGACGGCATCAGTAGCACCTTGGCCTCGACGGCGGACAACGCCGCCGCAAGATCGCCGCCAAAGCGCTCGTGCCGCGCGATGTCGGCGTTCTGCCACGTCCACAACTGGCACAGCAGATCATCGCCGTCACGCCGCAGGAAATTGCCCTCCCACGAGCCGACCAGGAAATCCTCGAGGCTGGCGTATCCCGCCTGGCGCCACAACGCCTCGCGATAGAAGGTCTGGCTCATCGCCCAGCCGGCGTAGACGCGCCCCATGGCGCGCAGGCCGCGCTCCGGCTTGGCGGCGAAATGATCGCCGGCCCATGCCGGATCGGCGGTCAGTGTCGCCTTCACGCCCTCGAGAAAGACGAAGTTGTGCGGCGAAGTGCGGGCCGAGCCGCAGTTCACGACGATGCGCGCGACGTCGGCACCGGCCAGCGCCGCCCAGTGATAGGCCTGCTGCGCGCCCATCGACCAGCCATAGACCATCGCCACTCGCTCGACTCCGAACATCTCGCGCAGGAGCCGGCGCTGCTGCATGACATTGTCGTAAGCCGTGATGCGCGGGAAGCGGCCCTTGTTGTAGGGCGGCGTTGCCGTGCTCGGCGAGGTGCTGAGGCCGTTGCCGAACATGTTGGGGATGACGATGAAGTACCGGTCGGGATCAAGCGCGCGGCCGGGCGCGATCAGCCACTCGATCTCGCTGTGCTGCGCGCCGTAGCTGGTCGGATAGACGATGACGTTGTCGCGCGCCGCCGACAGTGTGCCATAGGTTCGATAGACAATCTTCGCCGCCGGCAGGGTCATCCCCGACTGCAACGTGATGTTGCCACACTCGAAGATACCGTCGCGGACGCGATGGTCGCTCACGATCCCAGCCCTCGCAGCAGCGCGCGGTGGGTCGCGGCGTAGCTGGGCGCCACGACCGCCAGTCGGTCGCGCAAGAGAGCGTGCGTGGCGGGCAACGCGTGGAACGGAATGTTCGGGAACAGGTGGTGCTCGGCGTGGTAGGGCATGTTCCACATCAGCAGGCGGACGAACGGATGGGCCAGCGTGGTGCGCGTGTTGCGAAAAGCGTCGTCATCGTGCGAGCAACCGGTGTGCTCGGCCATCAGATAGAGCCGAAGCGGCAGGTTGCCGAACAGCGCCGGCGCCAACCAGTAGATCACCGCCGCCCATGAACCGGAAACGAGCGACGCGCCGGCGATCACCACGTACAGCGCCACGAGCCGCCGCGAACCGCGCACGATCTCCGGCCGCGCCGCCGGATGAATGAAGTCGAGGCCCTCGAACCGCCCCAGCGGCAGGCGCCAGAGCTGCCCCAGCCGGATGCGCCAGTAGTCGTAGCCCAGCGCGCGCCGCAGATACTGCCCCGGCGTGCGCGGCTCGGGCGTGGCGATCAGTTCGGGATCGCGCACCGGATCCTGGGTATAGCGGTGATGCGCCAGATGGAAATGCCGGTAGTACACCGCCGAGGTGCCGATGGCGGCGCCGCAGAGGAATGCCACGACGTCGTTGACGCGGCGGCTGCGGAAGGCGGTGTAGTGCACGCACTCGTGCATCGGCGCGAACAGTGCCATCACGACAATGCCGTGCAGCAGCCAGGCCGGCGCCAGCCACCACGTGCCCCACGCCAGGTACACAAGGCCGCCGCCGGCCGCCAGCAGCACGCCGTGGATCGCCAGCCGCAGCGCGCCCTGCGCGTCCGACCGCGCGTAGAGCCGCCTGAGCGTCTCGCCCGGGATCGCGCGCATCTGCTGCGCCCGTCGGCCTGTGACGCGGTAGGCCGGCATCGCCGCCTCATCCATGCGCCGCCCTCTCGTCCGTGGACAAGTCAATTCATGAACGCTACGTTCAGTAAATAGCCGGAACCGGAGACCGTCAAGTGGCTGCTGCTCTCTCGCGATCCGCCACGCCAGGTCGTGGCCGTCCGCGCAGCGAGGCGGCGCGTATCGCTGTGCTGGAGGCCGCTTACGAGGCGCTGGCCGATGCCGCTTCTGGTCCGATCACGATCGAGGCGATCGCGGCGCGGGCTGGCGCCAGCAAGGTGACGATCTACCGCTGGTGGCCGGACCGCGTCGCGCTGCTGGTCGATGCCGTGCTGCACCGCCTGTCCGATGCGCTGCCGATCGACGAGGCCGACGCGCCTGCCGTGGCGATCGACCGCCACGCCCGCGCCTGGGCGCGCACCCTGCGCGGCGAAATCGGCCGGGTGACGCGCCGGACGATCGCCGAGTGCCTGACAGAACCCGACCGGATCGCGGTCTACCGCGACCGCTACCTGCGGTTCCGCCGCGACGCGGCGATCCGCATCATTGCCCGCGGCGCGCGCCAGGGCGTGTTCCGTCGCGACGCCACGGCGGCGCAGATGTACGACGCGCTCTATGGTGCGATCTTCTACCGCTTCCTGCTCGAGCTGGGCGGCCTGGGCGACGGCGAGATCCGCCGCCTGATCGCGCTGGTGATGCGGCCGGCGCGCGACCGCGCCCGGGCTCCCAAGCTGAGCGGCGCCCACGGCTCGTCGTGGTAGGCGCGCCCGGCTCGCGAACCGGCCGGAGACCAGTTCTGGCGGCCGGCGCCAGTTCTGAGTGCCCTGGTCGGCAGAGGCTATGGCGATTTTGTTTCCAGCGCCTGGAGACGCTTCTCGATGGCGGCGCGCGCCGGCGCATCCGGCGGGATCATGTCGCGCAGCCGGCGCAGGCGGGCGATGGCGCTTTGCCGGTCGCCGGCCGCCTCGTCGGCTTGCGCCAGAAAGAACAGTGCCAGGCCGTTGTTGGGTCGCACCTTCTCCAGCCGGCGCAGCACCGCGACTGTTTCCGGCGACAACGCCTTCAGCCCGCCCTCGTCCAGCCGCAGGCGAACTTCGGCCCACGCCGCCAGAATGGCGGCATCGTCCGGCCGCAGCTTGTCGGCGGTCGCGTAGGCCTGGTCCGCCTGGGCATGCTCGCCCAGCACGGTGCGCGCCCGTGCCAGCCGCAGCCAGCCCTCGACATCCTCGGGCGCCGCCTTCAGCCGCTCGGCCAGCCGGTCGACCATGGCGCGGATCTGCGCGTCGCGCTGCTCCGGCGGCAGCTGCTCCAGCCGCTTGACGTCGTCGGCCGACGGCTGCGGCATGCCAGCGTCGGCCGGCTTGCGCGTCTTGCGATCGGGCCGGACGCTGAGCGGATCGATTCCCGCCTGTTTGGCGACGCGCTCGATCTCGCGCTGCAGCGTTTCGAGCCACGGCGCATCATCGGGCGAGTCGGCTTCCAGATCGAGCCAGCGCTTGAGCGCCGCCGCAGCGTCGCCGCCCTGGGCGTCGGCCAGGCCAAGATAGAAACGCGCCCCGGGAGTCTTGGCGTCGCGGGCCAGCGCCGCCGAAAAGAGCTCGCGCGCCGGCTGCGTCACGACGCCGTCGGACTCGAAGGTCAGTGCCTCACCCAGCGCCGTCAGCACATCGGCCCGCTCGGGCGCGATCTGCTGCGCGGCGCGGAAGGTTTCGATCGCTTCCTTGATGCGGCCGATCGCCAGCTGTGCGCGGCCCAGCGCCAGGCGCGCCTCGACGTCGCGCGGCTCTTTCTCGATGCGATCGCGCAGCCGGCGGATGGCCTCCATGGGCGCCGCGTCGGGCGTGGCGGTCGGCGGCGGCTTGGGTCGTCCGGCGGCGGGCAGGGCCGGCAGTTCGGGATGGCCGATCTGGAAATAGATGCCCAACGCCACCACCGGCACGAGGATCGCGACGGCGGCCGGCAGGAAACGCCGCCGCGGCGGCGAGGTGCCGGTGACGACGTCGCCGGCAGCGGCGGTCAGGATGCGGCGCTCGATTTCGGTGCGGGCGGCGCTGGCTTCGTCGGCACTGAGCAGCTTCGCGGCGCGCTCGCGGTCGAGTTCCGCGAGCTGGTCCTTGTAGATGGCGAGGTCGTGATCGAAGCGGCGCGTCGGTGCGAAGCGGCGGCGCAGCATCGGCAGCAACAGTGCCGCGATGGCCAGCGCCGTCATCAGCGCCAGGGCGAGCGGCAGCATCATCGCCGTGACTCGCGGTCCATGCGTAGCAGCACGTTTAGGCGCGCCCGCTCCTCGGCCGTCAGCTCGGTGGTCGCCGCGCTTGCGGCGCGGCGGGCCGTGGCAA
>JAHCJT010000194.1 GCA_026126245.1 Alphaproteobacteria bacterium | reverse complement strand
GCAAGCAGCCGAAGGGCTTCGGCCGCATGGCTCAGATCGAGGGCGAGCTGAAACCGGGCCAGCGCGTGCTGCTGGTCGAGGATCTCGCCACCGACGGCGGCAGCAAGGTGTTGTTCGTCGATGCCCTACGCAAAGCCGATGCCAAGGTGACGGACTGCTTCGTGATCTTCCACTACGGCATCTTCCAGCAGAGCGTCGATGTGCTGGCCTCGATGGGCGTGAAGCTGCATGCGCTCGCCACCTGGTGGGACGTGCTCGACGCCGCCGAACGCTACCGTCTGTTCGACGACAAGGGCCTGACCGAAACCCGCGCCTTCCTCACCGCGCCGGACTCGTGGTCGGCCTCGCACGGCGGGCGCAACCCGCCACCGGGCGGCGCCCGGCCGCCCATGCCGCTGACCATCGGCCGCTAGACCGGACCGCGGACCTCTGCACCGTCTCATCAGGACAAGGCTGGGCCGGGCCACAGGCGATCGCCTCGCGCACCGGTGGCAGGTCGCTGTCGACCGAGCGCGACAGCCTGCTCCTGCCCGGCTCACGCCGGCGGCAGCACGCCCAGCGCCCGCTTGAGCCCTTCGGTATCGCCCAGCACCCAGATGCGCCGGATGCGCCCGCCACCCGTGGTGAAGAACGCAGCGCCGGCCCAGCCGATCGGCCTGCCGGTCGGCGTCTCGCCCCACAGCGCGGCGCGGTGCCGACCGGTGAACATCATCTGCGCCGCGGCGCGGTCGGCGGCGGCGACGAGGTCGTCGATGCGGCAGTGGTAGTCGGCGAAGGCGTCGTGGATCTTGCGCATGTAGAGGATGAAATCCTCGGCGCCGTGGCGCACCTCGCCGATCGAGCCGCGGAACTCCAGCGCCGGCTCGAGGATGGCGCGCGCCACGTCGGCGTCGTTGCGGTTCCACATGTCGTGGTAGAAGCGCTCGACGAGACGGCGGCTGTCGTCCTCGGCCATGCGCCTCCCCCTTCGATGCGATGCCGGCGCATTTTCGCCCCCGGTCGTTAAAGGCTAGCATGCACCGCTTTTACCGTGTCCAGGAGTCCGCGTGACCGCGCTTCGCCGCTTCGCTGCCCCGCTGCTGGCCATCGCGCTGGCCGGCGTCTCGCCCGCGCTGGCCAAGGACGAACTGGTCATCGGAATGACGCAGTACCCCGCGTCGTTCAACCCCAACATCGGCTCGATGCTGGCCAAGACCCTGGTCGAGAGCATGACCTCGCGGCCGGTCACGGCCTACGACCCGGACTGGGCGCTGGTCTGCCTGCTGTGCACCGAACTGCCCAGCCTGGAGAACGGCGGCGCCACGATCGAGGAGTACGCGCCGGGCAAGAAGGGCATCGCCGTCACCTACACCTTGCGGCCCGACATCAGGTGGGGCGACGGCACGCCGATCAGCACGCGCGACGTCGCCTTCACGCTGCAGGTCGGCCAGCATCCGCAGTCCGGCGTCGCCTCGGCCGAGAACTACCGCCGCATCCGCCAGCTCGACATCAAGGACGAGCGCACCTTCACCTTCCACATCGACCGCATCACCTTCGACTACGCCAGCGCCGGCGACTTCCGCCTGCTGCCGGCGCATATCGAGCGGCCCGTGTTCGAGGCGGCGCCGGCCGAGTACCGCAACAAGTCGGCCTACGAGACCGATACCACCAACAAGGCGCTGTGGTTCGGCCCCTACCGCGTCGCGCGCACCGTGCCGGGTGCGAGCATCGAGCTGGAGCGCAACCCGACGTGGTCGGGCAAGGCGCCCTATTTCAAGCGCATCGTCTTCCGCATCATCGAGAACACGGCGGCGCTCGAGGCCAACCTGCTGTCGGGCTCGGTCGACTATGTCGCCGGCGAGCTCGGCCTGTCGCTCGACCAGGCGCTGGCTTTCGAGAAACGTCACAAGGACCGCTTCGTGGTCGTCTACAAGCCCGGCCTGATCTACGAGCACGTCGACATCAACCTCGACAACGCGCTGCTGGCCGACCGGCGCGTGCGCCAGGCGCTGCTGCACGGTATCGACCGCGCCGCGATCTCGGCCCGGCTGTTCGAGGGCAAGCAGCCGGTGGCGCATGGCCCCGTCAGCCCGCTCGATCCGATGTACAGCGACGCGGCGCGGCACTACGCCTACGACCCCGCCGCTGCCCGCAAGCTGCTCGATGCGGCGGGCTTCGGCGACATCCGCGGCGGCATCCGGCACAACGCCAAGGGAGAGAGACTGACGATCGAGCTCGGCACCACCGCCGGCAACCGCAGCCGCGAGCAGGTCCAGCAGGTGCTGCAGAGCCAGTGGAAGCAGATCGGCATCGACGTGCGCCTGAAGGCCGAACCGCCGCGCGTCTTCTTCGGCGAGACGGTGCGCAAGCGCGCCTATGGCGGGCTGGCGATGTATGCCTGGGTCTCGGCGCCGCAGAGCGTGCCGCGCTCGACCCTGCATTCGCAGGAGATCCCCAGCGAGGCCAACGGCTGGAGCGGCCAGAACAGCGGCGGCTACAGCAATCCCGAGATGGACCGCACCTTGGACGCGGCCGAGATCGAGCTCGACGCCACCAAACGCAAGGCGCTGTTCGCCGAGATCCAACGGCTCTACAGCGAGGACCTGCCGGCGCTGCCGCTGTATTTCCGCAGCGACGCCTTCATCCTGCCCAGGGCGCTGAAGGGCGTGCGCCCGACCGGCCATCTCAACGTCTCGACCCTGTGGGTCGAGGACTGGCGCTGGGACGACGCCGCCGGCCGATAGGGACAATGTTTCGCTGCCGGCACGCCGCGGCCACCCCTATCCTGCGGCAGCCGGCGCGCATCGGGCGCGTGGCAGGCCGATCGCATAGGACGGTTTTCTCGTCGTCCTGAGCGCCGCGAAGGACCTTGCGGTGGTTGGTTCAGGCACTGCGGGACCGGTGATTCACCGGCAACGCCGCTCACTGTCACCATCACCGCAAGGTCCTTCGCTGCGCTCAGGACGACGGAGACTCACGGTTGAATGCTCTTATGCAATCGCCCTGGGGCGCGGGAGCATCAGGCGATGTCGTTGCAAGCTGTCACCCTGAACGGCCGCCACGTGCGGCTGGAGCCGCTGGCGGAGGCGCATCGCGAGGCGCTGCGGCCGGTGGCGCAGGATCCGGCGATCTGGACGTTCACGACGTCGGCGCTGGGGACCAATTTCGATCCCTGGTTCGACCGCGCGCTCGGCGAACGCGCGGCCGGGCGCGAACTGCCGTTCGCCGTGCGCCTGCTGCGCGACGACAGCCTGGTCGGCAGCACGCGCTACATGTCCATTGAGGCGGCGCACAAACGGCTTGAGGTCGGCGCGACGTGGTACGCGCGCGCCGTGTGGGCCTCGGCGGTCAACCCCGAGTGCAAGCTGCTGCTGATGCACCACGTCTTCGAGACGCTGGGCTGGCACCGCGTCGAGTACAAGACCGATCTGCGCAACCAGCGCAGCCGCGACGCCATCGCCCGCCTCGGCGCCCTGCAGGAAGGCATCTTCCGTCGCCACATGATCCTGGCCGACGGCCACGTGCGCGACTCGGTGTATTTCAGTGTCGTCGACGGCGACTGGCCGGCGGTCAAGGCCGGGCTGGAAAAAAGGCTGCGGGCCTGATACGCGACCGTCCGGCAGTCTGACCGCCGGGGCCGCCCGCCCCGCCGGCGGCGGCGATGCCAGAGTCGGTTGGCGGCAAGCGGTCTTGCACCGATCCGCCGGACAAGGAGCGGCCGTCGATGGCGGCATTTTGGCACGGGCCGGCCGGCGCCGCCGTCACGCGGCAGTCAGCTGCGGCACACAGTAGGCGTACATGAGCGTTTCCAATGACCGCCGGCGGCGCACGCCGGGCGGCCCGCCAGACGACCCCGCAGCATCGCAGCACCGGCCAGGCCTGTGGCAGAAGCTCGGCCCCGGGCTGGTCACCGGCGCGGCCGACGACGATCCCAGCGGCATCGCAACCTACAGCCAGATCGGCGCCCAGTTCGGCTACGGCCTGGCGTGGACCATGCTGTTCAGCTTTCCGCTGATGGCGGTCATCCAGGAAATCAGCGCCCGCATCGGCAGCGTCAGCGGCCATGGCATCGCGCACAACCTGCGTCGCCACTATTCGCCATGGCTGCTGCGCGCCGTCGTGCTGCTGCTGCTGATCGCCAACGTCATCAATCTCGGCGCCGACCTTGGCGCCATGGGGGCCGCCGTCGCCCTGGTCTTCGGCGGACCGCAACAGATCTACACGGTGGCATTCGGCGCCGTCTGCATCCTGCTGGAAACCTTCGTCAGCTACGCGCGCTATGCCGGCCTGCTGAAGTGGACGACGCTGTCGCTCTTCGCCTACGTCGCCGTGGCGTTTTCCATCAACGTGCCATGGGCGGCGGCGCTGCATGGCACGCTGGTGCCCCAGATCACGTTCGACTCGACACACGCCATGGCCGTGGTGGCCGCGCTCGGCACCACGATCAGCCCCTACCTGTTCTTCTGGCAGGCCGGCCAGGAGGTCGAGGAGCAGCGCCGCCGCCACGTCAAGCCGCTGTGCGTCGCGCCGCGCGCCGCCGGCGCCGAGCTGGCGCGCATCCGGATCGACACGCTGGTCGGCATGGGCGTCTCCAACCTGGTGGCGCTGTTCATCATCTTCGCGACCGCCGCGACCCTCAACGCCGGCGGCATCACCACGATCTCGACGACCTCGCAGGCCGCCGACGCGCTGCGGCCGATCGCCGGCGACTTCACCTTCGCGCTGTTCGCGCTGGGCATCGTCGGCACCGGCATGCTGGCCGTGCCGGTGCTGGCCGGCTCGGCCGCCTACGCGGTCAGCGAGATGTTCCGCTGGGTGCAGGGCCTCGACCGGCGGGCATCGGAGGCACGTGCCTTCTACGCCACCTTGGCCCTGGCGACGCTGGGCGGCGTCGCCATCAACTTCGCCGCCCTCGACGAGGTCAAGGCGCTGTACTGGAGCGCCATCATCAACGGCGTCCTGGCGGCGCCCCTGATGGCCGTGATGATGCTGATCGCCAGCAATGCGCGGGTCATGGGTCGCTTCACCCTGCCGCGCCCCATGGCCATCCTCGGCTGGCTGGCGACGCTGGTCATGGCCGCCGCCACCATCGGCCTGTTCGTCCTCTAGGCGAATCGTGCAAGTAGGAACACCCCGCTCGTCGTCCTGAGCGCGGCGAAGGACGACGGCTTTCGGACGATGGCCCCGGCAACCCCGCGCACCCGCATAGCCGGACTCGGCTTCCCGCGGCGCAGCGCTTCGCAGCGCCGCCAGCGCCGGCCTATAGTGGCGGCATGACGCGCTATCTGCTGGGCCGGCTCGGCGAAATCCTGATCGTGCTGCTGCTGATGAGCGCCGTGGTGTTCTGCCTCATCGGCCTGATGCCGGGCGATCCCGTCGACCTGATGGTGTCCGGCAACCCGAAGATGACCAGCGAGGACGCCGCCCGCCTGCGCGCGCTGTATGGCCTCGACCGGCCGCTGTGGGGGCGCTACCTGAGCTGGCTCGGCTCGGCGCTGGGCGGCGATCTCGGCTATTCGCGCGCCTTCTCGCGGCCGGTGCTCGAGGTGCTGCTGCCGCGGCTGGCCGACACCCTGCTGCTGATGGGCCTGGCCCTGCTGCTGTCGGCCGCCATCGCCCTGCCGGTCGGCATGCTGGCGGCACGCCGGCCGCGCTCGGCGATCGACTACGGCGTCAATCTGCTGTGCTTCGCCGGCATCTCGGTGCCGCCGTTCTGGCTGGCGCTGCTGCTGATCATGCTGTTCGCCGTGCTGCTGCAATGGCTGCCGGCCAGCGGCGTCGGCAACGGCCCGATCGATGGCCTGCGCCACCTCGCCATGCCGCTGGCCGTGCTGGTGCTGGCCAATGTCGGGCACTACACGCGCTTCGTGCGCGCCGCCACCATCGAGGTGCTGCGCCAGGACCACATCCGCACGGCACGCGCCAAGGGCCTGACCGAACGCCAGGTGGTGCGCCGTCACGCGCTGCGCGGCGCGCTGGCGCCGACCCTGACGGTGCTGGCGCTGTCGTTCGGCGGCCTGTTCTCCGGCGCGCTGATCACCGAGACGATGTTCGCGCGGCCCGGCATGGGCAAGGCGATCTACGACGCCATCATGGGCAACGACTACAACCTGGCGCTGGTCGGCCTGCTGCTGGCCACCGCCGCCACCCTGGCCGGCAGCCTGCTGGCCGATCTCGGCTACGCCTGGCTCGATCCGCGCGTGCGGCTGCGGGCCGGGCCGTGACGCTGCACGCCCCGCTTGCCGCCGCTGTCCCCGGCGGGCGCACGCCGGCGCAGCGCGCCTGGTGGCGCTTCCGCGCCCACCGCCTGGCGCTGCTCTCGCTGGCGCTGCTGGTCGGGCTGGCGCTGCTGGCGCTGGCCGGTCCGTGGATCGCCGCGGCACGCGGCATCGACCCGGGCGTCACCGACTTGCTGGCGCGTTTCGAGCCGCCGTCGGCACGCTACTGGCTGGGCACCGACGACGTCGGCCGCGACGTCTTCCAGCGCCTGCTCGACGGCGGCCGCGTGTCGCTGCTGGTGGCGCTGGCGGCGGCGCTGCTGTCGGCGGTGATCGGTGCCGCGGTCGGGGTCGTCGCCGGTTTCGTCGGCGGCCGGCCGGATGCGCTGCTGATGCGGCTGACCGACGGCGTCATCGCCCTGCCGCTGCTGCCGCTGCTGATCGTGCTGGCGGCGATCGACGTGCGCAAGCTGGGCGTCTCCGCCGAGCTGGCGCAATCCGAGCTGCTGTCGCTGTACCGCATCATCGTCATCGTGGCGCTGACCGGCTGGACGACGGTGGCGCGCCTGGTGCGGGCCGAAACGCTGTCGCTGAAGACGCGCGATTTCGTGCGTGCCGCCACGGCGCTGGGCGCCTCGCCGGCCCGGCTGATGCTGCGCCACATCCTGCCCAACGCTGCCTCGCCGATCGTGGTGGCCACGACGCTGTCGGTCGGCAACATCGTGCTCTTCGAATCGGTGCTGAGCTTCCTCGGCCTGGGCGTGCAGGCGCCACACGCCAGCTGGGGCAACATGCTGACCGGGGCGCAGGATTTCATCTGGAACGCGCCGCTGCTGGCGGTGTGGCCCGGCCTGCTGATCTTCGTCACCGTGATCGCCTTCAATTTCGTCGGCGACGGCCTGCAGGACGCCCTCGATCCGCGCGCCGAACGCCGCTGAGCCACGCTGGCGGGCAGCGGCCCGCGATGCTACGTCGCCAGCGCACGGGACCGATGGTCCCCCCGCCAGTCGAGGAGATTGCTGCATGCGTCGTTTCGTCGTCGGGCTGCTGGCCGTCGTCGGCTTTGTCACGCTGCTCATTGTCGGCGGCGGCGTGGCGCTCTACGTCACGGCCGACTCCGGCCATCCCAAACCGCCGGCGCGCATCGTGCTGGAGGTCGACTGGCGCGACCTGCCGCAAGAAACATCGCGCGGCGGCGGTTTCGGCCTGGGCATGTTCGCGCCGCAGCCACCCACACTGTCGCAAACCGCCGAGCTGCTGCGCCGCGCCGCGAAGGATCCGCGCGTCGCCGGCATGATCGCGACCCTGGGCGGCGACGTGCCGGGCATCGCCTCGGTGCAGGAGCTGCGCGACGCAATCGCCGCCTTCCGTGCCGCCGGCAAGTTCGCGGTCGCCTACACCGAAAGCTTCGACGAAGGCAGCAGCGGGCTGCAGAACTACTATCTCGCCACCGCCTTCGAGAAGATCTGGGTGCAGCCGTCGGGCGATTTCGGCGTCGTCGGCCTGGCGGCCCAGGTGCCGTTCCTCAAGGGCGCGCTGGACAAGGTCGGCGTGCGCGTCGAGGGCGGCCGGCGCATGGAGTACAAGACCGCGCCCAACAGCTTCACCGAGACCGGCTTCACGCCGGCGCACCGCGAAAATCTGCAACAGCTGCTCGACGGCCTGTTCGACCTGGTGAGCGCCGACATCGCCCGGGCACGCGGCCTGACGACGGCCGACCTGCGCCGCCTGATCGACCGCGCGCCGCTGTCGGCACCCGAAGCGCTGCAGGCCAAGCTGATCGACGCCACCTACTACCGCGACGAGGCGCGCGTCGAGATCCTGCTGCGGGCCGGCGATGGCGCTGACCTGTTCGCGCTGGCCGACTACGGCGCCCTGGGCCGCGACGAGTCCCCGGCCGGCGACAGCATCGCGCTGGTGGTCGCCACTGGCACCATCGTGTCGGGCGACGCCGACGACGGGCCGCTGTCCAACGACTCGCTGCTGGCCGTCGAGCGCATCGTGGCGGCGATCGAGGCGGCGGCGCGCGACAGCGACAACAAGGCGCTGGTGGTGCGCATCGATTCGCCGGGCGGCTCCTACGTCGCGTCCGACACGCTGCGCCGCGCCCTGGAGCGCGCCCGCGCCGGCGGCAAGCCGCTGATCGTGTCGTTCGGCGACGTGGCCGCCTCGGGCGGCTATTTCGCCGCCCTGCCGGCCGACGCCATCGTCGCCCAGCCGGGCACCATCACCGGGTCGATCGGCGTCTTCGCCGTCAAACCGGTGCTGGGCGAGCTGCTCGAGTCGCTGGGCGTCAAGGTCGAGACCCTGACCACCGGCACCAACGCGGCCATGAGCTCGCCGCTGCGCGCCTTCACGCCACAGCAGCAGGCGCTGCTCGACCGCCAGCTCGACCGCATCTACGCCGACTTCACGGGCAAGGTCGCCGCCGCCCGCAAGCTCGATGCCACCCGCCTGGACCGGGCGGCGCGCGGCCGCGTCTTCACCGGCACGCAGGCCAAGACGGCCGGGCTGGTCGACGAGCTGGGCGGTCTCGATCGCGCCATCGCGCTGGCCAAAAGCCGCGCCGGCATCGACGCCAGCCGCGAGGTGAGCCTGAAGCGCTATCCGGCCGAGAAGGAGCCGCTGGAACGTCTGCTCGACCTCGTGCTCGGCGGCAAGGCGCCGCGCATGGCCATGGCCAGCGATGCGGGTGCGCCGGCGCGCCTGCTGGCGCGGCGGCTGGGCGAGCTTGGGCTGACCTGGCGGGCCGAGAGCCTGCGCCTGCCGCCGCTGCCGCCGCTGTGGCGCTAGCCGGCGACCGCGCGGCCGCGCAGATGGACTCGCCACGCTCGTCGTGCGGGGCGGCGCGCAGGGCCATGCGGGGTGGTGTGAAGGAAAAGGGGGGTTGGGCCGCAAAACCGCCCCCCCGGGCCGGAAACAACCACC
>JAHCJT010000193.1 GCA_026126245.1 Alphaproteobacteria bacterium | reverse complement strand
AGCATTGCCTGGGCGGCTTCCTGGTCGGCCGCGAGGCGGCGAAACGCCTGGTGCCGCGCGGCGCCGGCTCGATCTTCTTCACCGGCGCCTCGGGCTCGCTGCGCGGACGCGCCGGCTTCGCCGCCTTCGCCGCCGCCAAGGCCGGCCTGCGCGCCGTGGCCCAGAGCATGGCGCGCGAACTGGGGCCCAAGGGCATCCACGTCGCGCACGTCGTGGTCGACGGCGGCATCGGCGGCGCCCGCCTGCTGGGCCGCATGCCGCAGCTCGGCGCCGAGCGCGGCCCCGACGGCCTGCTGAGCTTCGAGGCGATCGCCGACACCTACTGGCTGCTGCACAGCCAGCATCGCAGCGCCTGGACGCACGAGATCGACCTGCGGCCCTGGGTCGAGTCTTTCTGATCTGCGTTGCGGTGAGGGAACCAGGATCACGGCGGCCCAAAAGAGCCCTTATCGCGGCGATCAGAAGACCTGATTGGCGTGCCCGCGACATCTGACATATCCGGGTATTTGTTCGGATAGGAGATGTCCCATGTCGAAAAATCGTTTTCTTCGTCGCGTAGCGGCGGTCGCCGGCCTGATGACACTCGCGGCAGCCGGTTCGGTAAGCTGGTCACCGGCGTCGGTGGCGGCCAACAATCCCCAACTGAGCAAGGCGGATGAAATCGCCATTCGCGGCACGATCGTCGCCGTCGATCAGGCGAGCCGCACCGTCGTGATCGAAAGTCCGGAGCGCGACACGCTGAACTACCGGGCCATCAACCACGTCACCAACTTCAGCGGCCTGAAACCCGGCATGCTGGTCGATGTGCGGTACTATCGCGTGACCGACTATCTGGTCGCGAAGACCACGCCTGAGGCGACGGCCAAAGCCAGCGCCCTGCTCGCCGACCCGGCAAAAGCGCCGGGCATCCCCGGTACCCAGATGAAGGCCGGGCTGTGGTCGGTGAGCGGCATCGTCGTGCGCAAGCACATGGACGCCAAGAAGCTCGACATCGTCGATCCGAAGGGCGGTCTCGTCCATCGGACGCCGTGGATCAAGTCTGCCGAAGGGCAGGCCGCGCTGGCGACGCTCAATCCCGGCGACCAGGTGACCCTGATCTTCAGTGAGCGCATCGCCTTCGAGATTACGCCCGTGCGGTAGGCCGACGGCCACGTGTACAGCGGAGCCGGCGCGGCCCACGTCGCGTCGGCGAGCTGCAGTGTTGACCCGCGTCGCACACGCTTCTTGAGTGGTTTCGACCTGCGACCGCGGCAACGCCGATCCGCAGGTCATGCGGCTGGGTTTGGCGAACAGGCCGCTGCTCGCTTACACGATGGCGGCGCGGATTGCGCGACGGCCCGTTCGCCCTATGTGATCGCGCCGGACGGGGCGATTCCGTGCCGGGATCCATTTACCACGATGCGGATTTGCTGACCGCCGGCGCCACGCCCGCGAACAGTCCGTCGAGCTCGGCTGCGTCCGGCATGTCCGGCGTGCCCAGCAGCACGAGATCGGAGCGCAGGTCGGCGATGCCCCAGGGTCCGTCGGCGCTGACGTCGATGCGGCGGCCGACCATGTGCACGACGCCGCGCTGGCGCGGCGCGTCGGCGAACCGCACGATGCCCTTGGCGCGCAGCACGCTGTCGGGCAGCGCGCGCAACGCCGCCAGCAGCGCCGCGCGGTCGACCGGACCGCGGCTGGTGAAGGACCATCGCGCGATCGGCGGTCCATCCGGCGTAGCGTCGTTCGCTGCCGGCGATCGTGGCGGCGCGTCGCGCGCGGGTGCGTCGCCGGCCGCCAGGCCGAACAGCGCCTCGATCGGCACCTCGGCGTGGCTGGCCGGCACCAGGCGCAGGCCGGGCGCTCGCTGGCGCAGCCAGGTGGCGACATCGGCCAGCTGCGCGTCGCTGAGCAGATCGGCCTTGTTCAGGATCAGCAGATCGGCGCCGTCGAGCTGGCGACGGATGGTGTCGCCGACATAGCGGTCGGCCTCGCGTTCGCGCACGCTGGTGGCGTCGGCCAGCACCAGCACGCCGTCGCGCGCCAGCAGCGGCTCGATCAGCGCCAGTTCGGCGATGCGCGCCGGATCGGCCACGCCGCTGGCCTCGACCACGACGTGGTCCAGCACGTCGACCTTCTCCAGCACGCGCATCAGCGCCAGCACCAGCGAATCGCCGATGCCGCAGCAGATGCAGCCGTTGGCCAGGCTGATGGTATCGCCGCCATGCGCCACTACCAGGCGGCTGTCGATGTCGATGGCGCCGAAATCGTTGACCAGCACTGCGAAGCGCCGGCCGCCGGCGTGCCGCAACAGGCGGTTGAGCAGCGTCGTCTTGCCGGCGCCGAGGAAACCGCCGATCACCGTCAGGGGCAGGCGTCGCATCGGCGTCTCCCGCGTGCCTGTTGCCAGTCGGTCAGGCGGCCGGCGCCTCGAAGACGCGGCCGCCCAGCACCGTGCCCCACACCCGCACGTCCTTCAGCGCGGTGGGCGGCACCTCCAGCGGATCCTCGTGCAGCACGGCGAAGTCGGCGCGCTTGCCGACCTCGATGCTGCCGATCTCGTCGTCGAGCTTCAGCGTCTGGGCGGCGCCCAGGGTGACGGCGCGCAGCGCATCTGCCGGCGCGATCTGTTCCGACTCGCCGAGCGTGCGGCCTGAGGCGGTCAGCCGGTTGACGGCGCACCAGGCGGTGAATAGCGGCCCGATCGGCGTCACCGGCGCGTCGCAGTGGATGGCGAAGGGCACGCCGGTGCGCAGCGCGGTGGCGCAGGCGTCCATACGGTTGGCGCGCTCCGGGCCCAGGGTCTGGCTGTAGTGGATGTCGCCCCAGTAGAAGAGATGGTTGGCGAACAGGTTGACGCACATGCCCAGCGCCGCCATGCGGCGGAACTGCGCCGCATCGGCCATCTGGCAGTGCTGCAGGGTGTGGCGGTGGTCGCGCCGCGGCGTGCGCGCCAGGGCCCGTTCGACGGCGTCGAGCGCCACTTCCGACGCCTCGTCGCCGTTGGTGTGGATGTGCACCTGGAAGCCGGCGTCGTGATAGGCCTGCAGGAGGCGGTCGATGTCGTCCGGCCCGGTGTTCCACACGCCGTTGGGCAGGCCGTTGTAGTAGCCCGGCCAGCGCATGCGCGCCGACAAACCCTGGATCGAGCCGTCGGTGACGATCTTGACCAGACCGAAGCGCAGGCGGTCGTTGTTGTGCTGCATCAGCGCCTTGAGCTTGCGCACGCCCTCGTCGACGGGCAGCGCGATGGCGCCGAACGCCGGCAGCAGGCGGATCGGGAAATCCTCGCTGGCGCTGGCCCGCCGGTAGCCCGCCACGGTCGACTCCGGCAGCTCGTTGTGCAGGTCGGTGGCGGTGGTCACGCCCGACAATTGCGCCACGCGCGCGAAGCGCCACACCGCCTCTTCGTCCGACAGAACGCCGGCCAGATCGATGCCGCTGGCGCGATAGGCCATGTACTTGGCGGCGATCTCCTGCAGCTCGCCGGTCGGCTTGCCGGCGCTGTCCTTGACGATGCCGTGCACGTTGGTGCTGTGGTCGATGCCGGCCTTGGCCAGCACCGGCGAATTGACGTTCAGCACGTGGAAGTTGGAGTGGATCACCAGCACCGGCCGCGTCGTTGAGACCTGGTCGAGATCGGCGGCGTTCATGCGCCGGCCGCCGAAGTAGATCGGATCGAAGCCCCAGGCCAGCAGCGGCTGGCCGGCGTCCGTCATGCCGCGCTCAATGTCGCGCAGCCGCGACACGACCGCCTCGATGTTCTTCAGCCCCGGCGAGACGGCGCCGTCCGGGCTGCGGCGGTCGAAAAAGCCGACATAGGGGAACTTCCAGACGCCGCCCTCGTAGGCGTGGCTGTGGCCCTCGACGAAGCCCGGCAGCAGCACCAGCGACTCGAAGCTCCGGTCGAGCGTGTAGGGGCCCCAGCCCTCGAGTTCCGCCAGGCTGCCGACGCCCAGCACGCGGCCGTCGCGCACCGCCACGTGGCTGGCGAACGGCTGGTGCGCGTTCATCGTGATGATGCGGCGCGCCGGGTAGATGGTGGTCGAGGACATGAATCGAGCCTCACGCGGCTGTGGTGACGGGCGAGACCTCCCGTAGGGCATCGCGCCGCAGCACCGCAACAGCGCAACCGGCATGCCAGCCGTGGCGGCGGCGGCAACCCGGGCGCGGCCGGCTGCGTGGTCGGGGAGGGCAGCGCGATCGGCCGGCCAGATGCGGGCTGACGACCGCGTCACCGCTCGCGCCGCCGGGGCGAGGGGCCGACCCGGGCGGTCCTCCGGCAACGACTCACTATTAAATTACACGTCTACGTAGATTCATATTAACTGCGAATCGATTGGCGGCGGGCGGGGTCAACGTTGGCTCGCCGGGCCGCGCCCACTGTCGCCGGGACTCGACTCCGGCACGGCGTCAATGTTCGAGTGCCCGCCCGATCTGGGCCGCTGATCGGCGTCGGCCGACGTCCGGCCGGGGCTCACCTTCACGATAATAGTATAAAGACGCTCGTGTGATCCGCGGCGGCTCGCACCGCTGCGGGGTGACATGCTGTTGCCGTGCGGTCCGTCTCAGGGGGTGTCGGGACCTATTGGTCCCTCCTGGGCGCGGCGAGGGGGTGATCGGACCGGTGCGGGCGGGTCCCAACGGCACGTTCCGATGACTGCCGCGAGACTTTTAAGCTTTTGATAAGACGTCCAAAAATGCCTTAATTCCAGTCAGAAGAGAGAAAAATGTCGTCGAAAAATGACTCGATATCAGAGTCGCTGACTGACGACATAAATTATGCCTGCAGGTCAACTTAAGGCGCAGTGATCGGGTCGACAGTGGCGGCCAGAAGCGAGGCTGGGCGACGGCTAGCGCATCCGTTTGATGATGTAGCCGTTGCCGATCTTCTCGAACCCGACCTTCGGGTAATAGTCTATGGCCTCAGGCGCGGCGAGCAGAATGAGCGCGACTTGGTCGCCGAGCTCGCGCCGCGTGAGGGCCAGGAGCTCCTTGCCGATGCCGCGGTGCTGGTAGGCCTTGTCGACCGCCAGGTCGGACAGGTAGCAGCAATAGGCGAAGTCGGTCAGCGCCCGCGAGACGCCGACCAGCCGCTCGCCATCCCAGGCCGAGATCGTCAGGTTGCCATGCGCCAGCATCTTGGCGATGCGCGGCAGGTCGCCGGTCGGGCGGCGGATGGTCGAGGCGTCGAACAGGCGGGCGACCTCGGCGGCCTCCAGGGGCCGGTTGACGGCATAGGTAATCATCGGTGGCCAGATTCGCGGTTGGGGACGGGGATCCCGGCCCCGCGAGGCGGCGGGCCGGGGGTGGATCACGTCTGGTGCCGCGGTTCGGCCCGAGCCGGGGCCTGGCCAGGCGTGGCCCGACGGCGATGGCACGCTTTCGTGCCGTTGGGGCATCTACGTGTGGTTGAATCGATCACACCACTTCGCGCGCCGCCGCCAGGGGCATCACCAGCAGCTGCGCCACGATGCGCAGGGCGCGTTTCAATTCGGCGTGCGTGCGGGCGTTGCCCAGGCACAGCCGCACCGCGCTCGGCGCGTCGGTGCGACTGCCGACGAATGCATCGGCCGGCGTGAGGCGCACACCCTGTGCTTCGGCTTCCGACGCGAAATCGCGCGCCCGCCAGGGCTCCGGCAGCTTCAACCAAGCATGGAAACAGTCGACCGGCAGGATCAGCTCGGCGTGTTGCGGCGCCGGCTCGCGGCTGCTCGTCGCTGGCCGCACGGTGCCGGGCTCGCCCCAGCCGCTGTCGCGCAGGCTTGCGGGCGCGGCCGGTGCGGGGGCGGCGGCCACGACCGGACCGCCTTTCATCGCCGCCAGGTGATTGGCGCTGGCCTCGGCCAGGCGGCGGCGCGACTCGGCACCGGTGAGCCGCGCATTGTCGGCCACCACGCGCATGGCCGCGCGTGCCGCCCGCGGTGGCGTGGCCGCGGGCAGGGCGGCGCCGGTCGGCGGCAACACCTGCTCGGCGGCGACGCGCACCGCAATGCCGGCCTCACGGAACACCGGCGCGGCGATGTCGAAGCGGCGCCGCGCCTCGGCGCGCTTACGCTTGAGGATCTCGTCGAGCACGCCTTCGTCGATCCAACGCGTCGCCACTTCGGCGGCGATCGGCGCGGCGGTCCACGAGGCGGCGGCCATCGCGGCGGCTAGCCGCGCCGCCAGCCGCGGTGGGGCGTGCAGGAAGCCGATGCGCAGGCCCGGCGCGCCGGCCTTGCTCAGTCCGGCGAGGTGGATGACGTGCTCGGGCGCGAAGGCGGCGATCGGCGGCGGCGCTTCCTGCGGAAAGAAGCCGTAGACGTCGTCCTCGACGATCGGCAGTTCATAGGTTTCGGCGATGCGCGCCAGCTCGCGGCGGCGGCCTTCGCTGATGGTGCGGCCGGTCGGATTGTGCTGCACCGGGATCATGTAGAAGACGCGCGCATCGCCGATCCGCGCCGCTGCCTCGAAGGCGCCGGGCAGCGGCCCGTCGGCATCGCAGGCGATCGGCTTCAGGCGCAGCCGCATCAATCGCGCCAGCGACACCACGCCGGGGTAGGTGAGGTCTTCGACCAGCACCGCGTCGCCGGGTGCGGTCAGTGCCGCCAATGTCACCATCAGCGCATGCTGCGTGCCGGCCGACACCAGCACATGCGCCGGATCGATCGGCGTCGCCGCGGCGTTCTTGCCGCGTGGCGGCAGGTGCTGGCGGCGCGCCAGCAGGCGGGCGCCGGCGGCGCGGTGGCGCTCCAGGCCGGCGCGGCCGCTGAACTCCAGCAGCGAGTTGATGTCCTTCATCTTGGCGATGTCGAGCAGCGTGCGGCGCAGCAGCTCGTCCTCGCCGACTTCGGCCGGCCAGTTCATCGCCAGGTCGATGAGGCGCGGCGAGGCGGCATCGAGCACGGCGCGCGGATCGCCCATCGGATTGACCGCCGAGCGCGCCACCACCGGCTCGGCGTAGGGGATGGCCGGCGGGCGCACATAGGTGCCGCGTCCGACCTCGCCATGCACCAGGCCGCGGCGCTCGGCCTCGGCATAGGCGCGGGTGATGGTGCCGATGGTGCAGCCAAGCGTCCAGGCGAGGTCGCGGTGCGTCGGCAGCCGGGCGTAGGGTTCCAGCTTGCCCGACGCGACGTCGGCCGCGAGCTGGTTGGCGATCGCGATGTACAGCGGCGTCGAGGCGCCGGGATCGATGGTCGGGCGCCAGGCGGGGCGCTTCTTGCGGGCGGTGTTCATGGCACGGACTGACCTGCACTGCGGCGACCGCCGGTCAATTGTCACCATGACAATCCCGCCGGCCAAAACCGGCGCCGCCGCGACGGCGCGCAGACCGATTGGTACAAACGGATTGTGACGGTGACAATCGCATTCTGCGTCGGCGGAACAAAGAAATTGTCCCGGCGGCGCCGGCGCGACCCTGGCTTTGCCCGGCACGGCGGCAGAGCGTGATTCCGCGCGCGCCGGATAGGCTTTAGTGTCCGGCCATCCTCCGCAGCATCGTACCGGGATCCATGGCCAGCGACCGCTATTTCGACGACTTCCGCGCCGGCGAGCGCTTCGAGAGCGCCGGGCTCACCATCACCGAGAGCGCCATCATCGACTTCGCCCTGCAGTGGGATCCGCAGCCGTTCCACATCGATGCCGAGTATGCGCGCACCGCCGGCGATTTCGGCGGCCTCATCGCGTCGGGCCTGCATACGATCAGCGCCACGCACCGCCTGTGGTTCGCCGACCGCATCTTCGGCGCCTGCGCCATCGCCTCGCCCGGCTTCGACGAAGTGCGCTTCGTGCGGCCGGTGCGGCCGGGCGACACGCTGCGCGTCGTCACCGAACTGCTGGAGCTGCGGCCTTCGGCGTCGAAGCCCGACCGCGGCGTGGTGAAGATGCGCCACACCACGCTGAACCGGCGCGACGAGGTGGTGCTGACGATCGATGCGCGGGTGCTGCTGCGCCGCCGGCCGGCAGCGGCATGAGTCGCCGTCATGTCGCGCGCAGCGAGACATCTTGGCCCGCAACCAAGATCTCTCGCTGCACTCGGGATGACAGGCGGCGTGGTGGCCTCGGTCAGACCGCTCAGCGCCAGGCCCAGACCGGCTGGTCGAAATGCTCGACCCGGGTGGCGCGGCCTTCGAGCGCGACCTCGCGGAACTGGTAGAGCAGGGCGGCCGTCGGCGCGTTGATATGGCCGTTGACCATCGGCGTCGGCAGGCGGATCACCGGCCGGTCGCTTTCGGGGATGCTGAAGATCTCCGGCGATTCCGGGCGGCGCAGCTCGGCCAGCGGGATGCGGTAGACATGCGCCACCTCGGCCGGGTTGGGCGCCATGGCGGCGTCGTGCGGCGCCCAGACCACGATCGGCGCGATCAGGTAGCCCGAGCGGGTCGGGTAGTCGTCGAGCCGGCCCAGAATGTGGCGCTCGTCGAGGCCAAGCCCGATTTCCTCTTCCAGCTCGCGCAGCGCGGCCTGTTGCGGCGTCTCGTCGGCGTCGATGCGGCCGCCGGGCAGGGCGAGCTGGCCGGCATGGGCGCGCAGCTTCGGGGCGCGCCGCGTCAGCAGGAACGCCGCGTCGCCGGCGCGACCGTAGGCGTCGTCCTCGTCGCGCGTCACCACGGTGATGGCCACCGCCGCGCGCTTCAGCCCGTGGCCCTCCGGGCGGCAGGACATGTCGAAATCCGCCAGCCGCAGACGGATCGCCTCGCGCAGCTCGTCGTCAAATCGCATGGCGGCGAGGATGGCGGGCCGGCCGGCGGCTGTCGAGAGCGCCGCCCGCATCCCTCGTCTGTCGCTGGCGCGCCGGTCAGAACGCCAGCGCGTGCGCCTGGGTGACGCCGTCCAGCGCCGCGATCTTGGCGATCAGCGCCGGATCGAGCTGCTGGTCGACCGCGACCAGCGCGATCGCCTCGCCGCCGGGCTTGTCGCGACCGAGATGGAAGGTCGCGATGTTGAGGCCGGCATCGCCCAGCAGCGCGCCCAGGCGGCCGATGAAGCCCGGCTTGTCGTCGTTGGTGATGTAGAGCATGCGCGGCGCGAACTCGGCCTCGATCTCGATGCCCTTGATGTTGACCAGACGCGGATGCTTGCCGCCGAACAGGGTGCCCGACACCGAACGGGTGCGCCGCTCGGTGGTCACCGTGACGGTGATCTGCGTCTGGTAGTCGCTGTCGCGGTCGTGCTTGACCTCGGCCACGTCGATGCCGCGTTCGCGCGCCACCAGCGGCGCGTTGACCATGTTGACGTTCTCGAGCTGCGGGCGCAGCAGGCCGGTGAT
>JAHCJT010000192.1 GCA_026126245.1 Alphaproteobacteria bacterium | reverse complement strand
GCGTCCTCGTCGTCCTTGCCTTCCTCGTACAACGTCAGGAAGCCGTCGAACTTCAGCACCGAGCCGGTGGCGCGCAGGCGCACGTTGTGGTCGCCCGATTCGATGTCGACCGTGACCTGGTCGAGCACGGCGCTTTCCATCTGGCAGGCCACCGTGCGCTTCCAGATCAGCTCGTAGAGCCGCAGCTGGTCGCGGTCGAGATGGCGCGCCAGGCTCTCGGGCGTGCGGAACAGGTCGGTCGGCCGGATCGCCTCGTGCGCCTCCTGGGCGTTCTTCAGCTTCGACGTATAGAAGCGCGGCTGGTCCGGCACGTACTCCTTGCCGTACTTGCTCTCGATCAGCTGCCGGGTCTGGGTGCGGGCCTCCGGCGCCATGTCGACGCCGTCGGTGCGCATGTAGGTGATCAGGCCGACGGTCTCGCCGTCGACATCGACGCCCTCGTAGAGGCGCTGCGCGATGCGCATGGTCTGCGCCGCGCCCAGGCCGAGCTTGCGCGACGCCTCCATCTGCAGGCTCGAGGTGATGAACGGCGGCGGCGGGTTGCGCTTGACCTGGCGCCGGTCGACGCCGGCGACCGAGAAGGCGCGGTGCTCGATCTGCGCCTTGGCCGCCTGCGCCTCGGCCTCGCTGGGGATGTCGAACTTGTCGAGCTTCTGGCCGTTGAGGTGGGTCAGCCGTGCCGCAAAGGTCTGGCCGCGCGGCGTGGTGAACAGCGTGTCGATGGTCCAATATTCGCGCGCTCGGAAGGCCTCGATCTCGGCCTCGCGTTCGCAGATCAGGCGCAGCGCCACCGACTGCACGCGGCCGGCCGACTTGCTGCCCGGCAGCTTGCGCCACAGCACCGGCGACAGCGTGAAGCCCACGAGGTAGTCGAGCGCCCGGCGCGCCAGGTAGGCCTCGACCAGCGGCTGGTCGATGTCGCGCGGATGCGCCACCGCCTCCTGCACGGCCTGGCGCGTGATGGCATTGAAGGCGACCCGCTTGACCGCCACGCCCTTGAGCGCGTTCTTGCGCGCCAGGATGTCCATGACGTGCCACGAGATGGCCTCGCCCTCGCGGTCGGGGTCGGTGGCGAGGTACAGCGTCTTGGCGCCTTTCAGCGCCCGTGCGATGTCGTTGACCCGCTGCTGCGATCGGGAGTCGACCTCCCAGTCCATGGCGAAGTTCTCGTCCGGCCGGACCGAGCCGTCCTTGGCCGGCAGGTCGCGGACATGGCCGAAACTGGCCAGCACGGTGTAGCCGGGCCCGAGATACTTGCCGATGGTCTTGGCCTTGGCCGGCGACTCGACAACAAGGACGTTGGACATCTAGATCGTTCGCCGGCGATCGGCCGCCGCTCCACGGTTGCGCCCGAATCGTCAGCGATACCAACGCTTTAGATCAGGGCGACCAGGTTTCCTTGCAGCCGCTCCACCCTGCCTGAAAGCTCCAGGTCGAGCAGGGCGGCCGTGATGAGGGTCGGCGAGACATGGCACTCGCGGATCAGTTCGTCAACCGGGGTGGGACTGCGGCCGAGGCACGCAAGGATTCGGTCAGGAATTGAATTTGATGCCTTTTCAACGGGTTGAGTGTCGATTTTGGGGCCTCTGCGCGGCGCTTTGCCGGGCCCCGGCGGTGGGTAAACCGGCGGTTGATCATCGCTGAGCGTCGGCTCAGGCGGTGGCGGGGCGGTCCGGGGCGGCGGGTGGCCGGGCGCGACATGGGCGAGGACATCGGCGGCCTCCTCGACCAGATGGGCGCCGTCGCGGATCAGGCGGTTGCCGCCGCGGCAGCGCGGGTCGAGCGGCGAGCCGGGCACCGCGAAGACCTCGCGGCCCTGGTCGGCCGCCTGCCGCGCCGTGATCAGCGAGCCGGACTGCAGCGCCGCTTCGACCACCAGCACGCCGCGCGACAGGCCCGAGACGATGCGGTTGCGGCGCGGAAAATGGCGGGCCTGCGGCACCGCGCCCAGCGGCGCCTCCGACAGGATCAAGCCGCCGGTGGCGATGGCGCGGTAGAGGTCGGCGTTCTCCGGCGGATAGATCACATCGACGCCGCCGGCCAGCACGGCGATGGTGCCGCTCTGCAGGGCCGCCCGATGCGCCGCGGTGTCAATGCCGCGCGCCAGGCCGGAGACCACGGCGAAGCCGGCCGCGCCCAGCTCGTGCGCCAAGATGGCCGCCAGGCGCTTGCCATTGGTCGAGGCATTGCGCGCGCCGACAATCGCCAGCGCCGCCCGGGCCAGCAGGCCGGGATCGCCGAGCGCCGCCAGCAGCGGCGGGGCATCGGCGATCTGCGCCAGCGCGACGGGGTAGTCGGCATCGCCGTGCACGATGAAACGGCCGCTCAGCGCGGCTAGCGCCGCCTGCTCGCGATGGATCGCCGCAGCCGACGGCGGCACGGGGGCCTGGGTGAAGCCGGCGCGCCGCGCCAGCGCGGGCAGGCCCTCCAGCGCCGCCGCGGCCGAACCGAAATGGCCGAGCATTTCGTGAAAAGTGACGGGGCCGACGCGTGGCGTGCGCGCCAGCCGGGCGCGGGCGAGGCGCTCGCCGGCCAGCGCTTGCGTGTCACCGGTCGGCGGCGATCCACCCGGCAACAACCCGGCCACCCGGTCGAGCAGGGCCCGTGGGGTGATGGCGTTCATGCGCCGTTCTATATCGGAGAAATATCTGACAGTAAATCTCGCATAAGTTGTATTAGGTTGCACCGGCTCGGACGGGAGACGGCCTGTTGGCCAAACATGGCGTGCGATCGCCGGCGCATCGGCCGGCGACACGGCGCGTCCCAGAGCGCGCGGCGCGACGAACCTATCGCCGGCGCTGCGTGAAGGCCATGGCGGCGCCCAGCAGGGCCAGCGCCGCCGACAGCGGGCCGAAGCCGACGAAGCCCCAGGTGGCGATCATCCAGCCGCCCAGCGCCGCGGCGCCGACCCAGCCGACACTGGCGCAGGTGCCGTTCAGGCCCAGCACGGTGCCGCGCACGTCTTCGGGCACCGCGGCCAGCGCCGCCATCAGGGCCGGACGGCCCAGCGCGTTGATGAAGACGTAGGTGAAACCCAGCGCCACCGACACCGCGATGCTGGGGCGCCAGAGGAACAGCGCCAGTCCGGCCCCTGCCGTCAGCGCCATGCACAGTCCGAACAACAGCAGGCGGTCGCGCACCTTGTCGGCGAGCTGGCCGCCGGCGGCCGTGCCGACGACGTTGCCGACCGCCACCAGCGCCAGCGGCAAGGCCACGGCCTCGAGGCCGACCTGGTATTGCTCGAGCAGGAAGGTCGCGAAGTAGACCACGACGAGGCCGTAGCAGACGCGCTCGGCGATGCTGATCGCCAGCAACGCAATCACGGGAAAGGTCAGCCGACCCCGCGCCGCCGCCGCAGCGCGTCGACGCGCCGCGGCCGCCGCCGTCGTGCGCGCGGTGGCGGCATACAGGCTGAGTGATCCGGCGGCCGCCAGCGTGGCCAGCGCCACATGCCAGCCGCGCCAGCCGATCGAGGCGCCGACCCAGGCCGCCAGCGGCACGCCGACGACCAGGGTCAGCGACTGGCCGGCCATCACCCAGCTCAGCGCCCGGCCGCGATGGCTGGCGGCGACCCGCTCGGCGACCTCGGCGAAAATGACACCCATGAAGGTGCCGCTGCAGCCGCCGCCGATGGTGGCCCAGATCGCCACGCCGAGAAAATCGCCGGCCTGCGACACGCCCAGCATGCACAACGCCAGGGCGAACGGCCCGCCGATCAGGAACGCCCGGCGACCCAGCCGGTCCGACGCCCAGCCGGCGACGAACGACGTGATGCCCCAGGCGGTGGCGGTCATCGACACCAGGTTGGCGACCAGCACGAGATTGACCGACAGATCGCGGGCCATGTCGATCAGGAACGGCGCGCGCGTCGTGCCGCTGGCGGTAGCGGCGAACGAGCCGAGACAGGCGGCTCCCAGCAGCAGCCACGGCATGACGGGGGAAGCGGCAGCCGGCCGGGCGGCGGCAGGGGACTCAACGGACATGCGGCGTCGCTTTTAGCGGCGACGGCACGTCGCTGCGAGCGTCATTGCCGCAACGCCGCCGTGCGCGCCGGCGCCGGCCGTCAGTACAGGCCGCGCTCGAACTCGCGGATCGGCCGCTTGCCGGGCGGCGCGATCCTGGCGCCCTTGCCGTCGGGCAGCGGCGCGACGTTCTCTTCAGGCGTGTACGGGTCGCTGACGCCGATCACCGGATCGCCGGCGACGGTGACGCGCTCCATGGTGCGGCGCTGCGGGTAGTAGTCGTGCGCGGCGTAGTGCTGCACCGAGCGGTTGTCCCACATCACGACGGTGTTGGGCTGCCAGCGCACGCGCAGCTGATACTCGGGGATGGCGGCGCGGCTGTAGAGGTAGTTCAGGACCAGGTTGCTCTCGTCGTCCTTCAGGCCCTTCAGGCGCACGCAGAACTGCGCATTGGCGTAGAGGATGCGACGGCCCGACACGGGATGCACGCGCACCACGGGGTGCCAGGGATTGGGGAAGCGTGCCTCGATCTCGCGCAGCTTCTTCTGATGCTCCTCCGACGAGGTGAACAGCGGCCGCCACGGCTTGAAGTCGTGCAGCGCTTCCAGGCCGTGGATGTACTGCTTCATGCGCTCCGACAGGCCGGTGTAGGCGGCGGTCATGCTGGTGAACAGCGTGTCGCCGCCGATCTCGGGCACCACGCGGGCGCGCAGGATGGTGGCCAGCGGCGGCGCGGCGCGGAAGGTCTCGTCGGCGTGCCACTGGTCGGTCAGGTGCGGCGGGTTGTCCTTGGAGTAATCGAGGACGATCACTTCGCGCTTGTCGTCGAGATTGGGCGAGAAGGGGTGGATCGACAGATCGCCGAACAGGCGGCCGAATGCCATCTGCTGGTCGAGCGTGATGTCCTGGTCGCGCAAGATGATCACGCCATGGTTGACCAGCGCGCCATGGATCACCGCGAACTCGGCCGGGCTCTGCGGCCGGCGCAAATCGGCGCCGCGGATCTCGGCGCCGATATTGCCGTTGAGCGGCACGACCTGGATGTGCGCGGCGGTCCCGGCGGCGGCGGCGACGTGCGTGTCCATGGCGGTCCTCCCGGCGGGCCGGGTCCCTCCGGAGGCGATGTGGACCGGCCGCGTGCTCGATGGATCGGATTGTCCGTCCGTGCCGGCGGCAAGTCACGTGCAAAGGCGTCGACCGGTCTTGGCCGTTCCATGGCGGCGGCTGACGTCAACGGCGCCGCGGTGTGCTACAGGGGCGGCGCGAGGCCGGCCGGGGGCGCCGGCAGGGGAGACTGGCATGCGCTATGTCATGGGAATGGTGTCGCTGGTGATGACAGCGCTGGTGGCCGGGCCGCTGGCGGCACAGCCGGCCGAGCCAGGACCGGCGGGCGGCGCCACGGCGTTCTACGTCACCTATTTGAAGCTGCCGCACGGTGGCGTGCCCGACGCCCGGCAGCGCGCGCAGTTGAAGCCGCTGGTCTCGCCGGCGCTGCACGACCTGCTGGCCGCTGCCGACCGGGCCGAGGAGCGCTACGCCACAAAAACCAAGAAGCAGGTGCCGCCTCTGGTCGAGGGCGACCTCTTCACGTCGCTGTTCGAGGGTGCCACACGGTTCGCCGTGACGTCGTGCACCGGCGCGGCGGCGCGCGCCGTCTGCCAGGTCGATTTCGGCTACAAGGATTCGCGCGGCGGCGCCGAAACCACCTGGCACGACCGCGTGCACATGGTGAAAGGCCCGGCGGGCTGGCTGGTCGACGACATCGAGTACGCCGGCTCATGGCCCTTCGCGCGCCGCGGCAAGCTCAGCGATGGTCTGAAAGCGGTGGTGCGCGACGCCGACAAGTAGGGCGCGCGGCAAGCCGGCTGTTGAAGAAGGGCTGGAGCGACGCGCGACGAGGAGTATGTCGCCGCCGTGAACGCGGCGTGGGACACCTGGGTTGTGCCCGGCCGGACACGAGCCCGCGCGGCGGTTCAGGCCAGGCTCGACGATCCGACGATGAGGATCGAGATCATGGTTGTGGCTGCCCGGTAGCGGACCTACCCTCGCGCCGTCCGCAGCGAGGAGGCCCCCATGCCCATGAGCAAGGGTGTCGTTGTGCTGCCGGGTGGCGGCAAGCATCTCGAGGAAGCGTCGGGCCAGGTCATGTCCATGAAGCTGTTCGGTCGCGAGACCGGCCAGAGCGTGACGCTGTTCGAGCAGACAGTGCCGGCCGGCTCCAAGAACAGCTGGCTCCATCTGCATCGTGACAGTGACGAGATCGCCTGGGTGCTCGAGGGGGAGTTCACGTTCAAGATCGGCGAGACGGTGACGACCGGCGGGCCGGGCACCTGCGCCTTCCTGCCGCGCAACGTGCCGCACGCCTGGAAGAACAGCGGCAATCAACCGGGCCGAGTCGTGTTCCTCTACACCCCGGCCGGCGCCGGCCGCTTCGTCGAGGAGATGCTTGAACGGCCGGCCGACGGCGATCTCAAGAAGCGGCTGCAGGAGGCCGGCTGGGAAGTGCTCGGGCCCAATCCGCTCTAGATGTGGAGTCTCAAAAGCTTGTCCGTCCAGCCGCGGCCGACAGGCAGGCTGCGCCTCTAGGCCTTCGACGAGCGGCCAATCCTGGGTTCGGTGCCGGCCATCAGCCGGCGGATGTTCTCGTGGTGCGTGGCCCACACCAGCACCACGATGAGCGTGACCGCGATTGCCATCGGCCGCGACACCGCATAGCCCCACGGTGGCGCGACCGCGCTGATCCAGGCCAGCACCGCCGTCAGCGCCAGCCCCAGCAACGCCGACAGCGAGGAGATGCGGAACAGCAGCGCCAGCAGCAGCCACAGCAGGCAGGCGGCGATGCCCAGCGGCCATGCCCAGGCGAGCAGCACGCCCAGGGTCGTGGCCACGCCCTTGCCGCCCTTGAACTTCAGCCACAGCGGAAAGCAGTGGCCGAGCACGGCGCCCAGGCCGGCGGCCAGTGACACCGGTTCGCCGGCGTAGACGCCCGCCGCCAGTGCCGCGATGGCGCCCTTGCCGGCGTCGGCCAGCAGGGTCGCGGCGGCGATGCCCTTGCGGCCGGTGCGCAGCACGTTGGTGGCACCGATATTGCCCGAGCCGATCTGGCGGATGTCGCCGGCGCCGCCCAGCCGCGTGAAGATCAGGCCGAACGGGATCGAGCCGAGCAGGTAGCCGAACGCCAGGCCGGCCAGCAGCCAGGGCCAGACGGCGGCCATGGCGTAGGGTGATGCGGGCATCGCTGGCCTCGGCTCGATCGTGCGGCGGATCGCGGGCGCGGCTACTTCAGCGCCGATGCCAGGAACGGCAGCATGCGCTCCCAGGCGAGGTTGGCGCATTTCACGTCGTAGGCGTCGCTGCGCTCGTTGGCGAAGGCATGCGCGGCGTCGTAGCGGTGGATGTCGGGCGTCAGCCCGGCGCCCTTCATGGCCGCTTCCAGCGCGTTGACGGCGGCCGGCGTGCACCAGTCGTCCTTGTTGGCGAAGTGGCCCTGGAAGGGTTTGGCGATCTTGGTCGGATTGGCGAAGTCCGCCGGCGGGATGCCGTAGAAGCAGACGCCGGCATCGGCTTCCGGGATGTGCACGCCGGCCGCCACGGTGAGCGCGCCGCCCATGCAGAAGCCCATCACCGCCACCTTGCCGCCCATCGCCTTCAGGTGCTGGACCGCGGCGCGGACGTCCTGGTGCGTGGCGCCGGGAAAATCGAGGCCTTCCATCAGATGGTTGGCCTCGTCCGGCTTGGTCGTGACGCGACCCTTGTAGAGGTCGGGCGCGATGGCGTTGTAGCCGGCGCGCGCGAAGCGGTCGGCGACGCCCATGATCTGGTCGTTCAGCCCCCACCAGTCCTGGATCACCACGATGCCGGGCTTGCCGCGGCCGGCCTCGGCGAGATAGCCGCGCACCGTGCCGCCGTCCGGCCGCTTGACGTCGATCATCGCACCCATGGTGTTCCCTCCCGCCGATGCATCTTTGATCGCGGCAATGCTAGACCATGACCCGCAAGGCGTCATCACGGGCAACAGGGCGGCCGCGGCGCGCCCGCCACGCCGCTCGGTCGGGCGTCGCGACCCTGCTCTGTGCGCCGGCCTGATCGAAAACTAGTCAGCCTGCCCAATCCGAGGGAACGGCGACGGCGTCCCAACGCGCCCATCCGCCGGCCGCCCGCACTGGTGGGGTGGCACGCTTATTGCTGCCTCTCGCGCAAGCGCAGCATCGCCTTGGCGCGATGCTTCTCGGTTGGCGTGCCGGTCGTTTTGTCCCGGCCGCCCGAGAACCGGCCGGCACCAGTTGTCTGTCGCCGTCTCACGTCGTCGCAGCAGACCCCCGTTCAATGATTCCTGCCGTTCGAGGAGGCTCATCATGTGTGATCGCATTGGCTGCACGCATCTGCCCAATCTCGCCGCGCTCGATTTCTCCGACACCGCCGCATCATCATCGCGCCGGCGCTTCCTCAAGGGCGCGGCGGCGACCACGACCATCGCCATGGCGATGGGGCCCGGGCTGATCGGCCACGCGCTGGCGGCCGGCGGCATCAAGTCGACGCACGGCACCGGCTTCTGCAACCTCAACATCTTCCTTGCCCATTCGCGCCAGTACGCCAAGGCGCAGGGCACGGAACTGGTCTTCATCAACACGCCGACCTTCGCCGAGCAGGTCACCTTCCTGGGCATGGGGCAGGTCGATATCGGGCTGATGCCCTACACCAGCTTCATGGCGCTCTACGACGCCGGCGCGCCGGTCAAGATCGTGGCCGGCGGCGGCGTCGAGGGCTGCGCCATCGTCGCGCGTCCGGGTCTGGATTCGCCGGAGAAGCTCAAGGGCAAGACGCTGGGCACGTTCCAGCTCGATACCCTGGAGGTGATGCCATACGACTACCTGAAGAAGCACGGTGTCGCGTTCAAGGACGTCAAGGTGCGCTACATGGGCAACACGCCCGAAGCGGTCGAGGCGTTCAAGGCCGGCGCGCTCGACTGGATCTGCACCATCGAGCCCTACGCCTCGGCGCTGGTCAACGACGTCAAGGGCGCCGTGATGCTGACCAACGGCGTCGACCTCTACGGCAAGGGCTACACCGACTGCGTGCTCGCCGCCCGCTCCAGCCTGATCAAGGAGAATCCGGCCGGGCTGAAGGCCATCATCAAGGCCATGATGCAGGCGCAGTACGACGCCGAGACGCAGACCGAAGCCGTGCTCAAGGAACTGGTCGGCAAGTACTACAAGACGTCGCTGGAGAACGCCCGCATCGCGCAGGGCAAGCAGCCGGCCATCGTCGAT
>JAHCJT010000191.1 GCA_026126245.1 Alphaproteobacteria bacterium | reverse complement strand
TCTTGGCCTCGTACTCCTGGGCGCGGCGGTTCCACATCGCGCGGCTGACGCGCGAACGGCCCTTCAGCGTGGTCAGCGCGCTGTCCATGATCTTGCGCGAGCTCAGCTTGCGCAGACCGGAGATCTTGGCCTTGGCCACGGGCACGCGCAGGGTCATGCGGTCCTGCTCGAAGGAGATCACGAACAGATCCAGCTTGTGGCCGGCGATCTGGCGCGCCTCGATGTCGACCACGCGGCCCACGCCGTGGGTCGGGTATACGACGAAGTCGCCCTTGTCGAACACCAGCTCGACCGGCTTCGGCTCCACGACCTTGGCGGGCGCGGCCTTGACGGAAGCGGGCTTGCTGGCGGCCAGCTTCAGGACGGGGGTCTTGTTGCTCTTCATCTCGATCTTCGCTTTGGTTTCAGTTGTCTTGCTACGGGCGTCGCGCTTCCCTCGTGCCACTACTCTTGCCTTGGCGCTCGGCCGGGCCTTGCCGGCGCTCTTCGCCGATGCCCGGGCCGCGGCGCGAATCTTCGCTGCCGTCACGCTTTTCCTGGTGGCCATATGGGGTCCCTCTCCGCCTGCCTTGGCCGACGCCAATTCGGGAACCATCCACCTCGCACACCTGCCGCCTCCACCAGTCCGACCTGCCCCGAGCCGTTCGTACACAAACATAAGTACGCCAAGGACAAACGAGCCCTCCCGCCAGAAGCGGTGTCTCCCCTTCCCCAGCGAACTACGGCTGAGACCGGCCGGTGCGACCGGGCGTGCGATGGTCCCCTCGAACCGCCGTCATGCAGTTGTTTTCATACCACAAAAGTCACATCGAGTCGCGTGCAATGTTGCAAAAAAGCAACGCTTTGGACGCAGGCGCCACCGTCAAGCCATGCGCAGGCTGCAATACACGGCAAAAAGTAATGAGCGACTCACCGCTTTGGCGACCGACGGCGGGCTCAGCGCTTGGCCGGGGACGGGCTGAAGAATTTCTCGAACTTGCCCGACATGTCCTTAAAAGCATCGGCATCGACCGGTGCTTCGCCCTTGCGAGTAATATTCGGCCACTTGACCGAATATTCCCGGTTCAGCTCCAACCAGCGCTCCTGGTCACCGTCGGTATCTGGCTTGATGGCCTCGGGCGGGCATTCCGGCTCGCACACGCCGCAGTCGATGCATTCGTCCGGGTTGATGACGAGCATGTTCTCGCCTTCGTAGAAGCAATCGACCGGGCAGACCTCCACGCAGTCCATGTACTTGCACTTGATGCACGCTTCGGTGACGACATAGGCCATTGACGGCTCCAGACAGGCCGGGAACGTAGCGAGTGCGCGCTCTTAACCTGCGTTGCTGCACTGCGCAAGGATGCTCGCCGCGACCCGGCGTTGCGTGCCGGCCTGCCGTGCCCGGCAGCCGCCGAGCCGACGCTCAAAAATCGGTGACGCGGCCGTTGAACTGCCAGTCGCCATAGCGGGTCGGCTCGGGACCGGGCGGCCCACCGATCTCCTTGGGCTTGGCGGCCGGTACGGCGTCAGCTGCCGCCGGTTCGGCGGACGGCGACGCGTCCGGAGAGTCCGGCGGCGCGGGCGGCGCCGGACGTCGGGGTGGCAGGGCGGTCATCGCCTCAAAGATGGCGTTGCGCTGTCGCGGTGCCAAGTCTTGATCGCGGCATGGCGGTGCCCATTTTGATGCCGATCGCGTGTCGTCCGGGGACGACGGCGCGACCGGAGGAAGAGCATGAACTATCTGCGTACCGGCGTCTTGCTGGCGGCGCTTACGGCATTGTTCCTGGTCGTTGGCTATGCGCTGGGCGGCCAGAACGGCCTGATGATCGCGCTGGCTATCGCCCTGGTCGGCAACCTTGTGTCGTTCTGGTTCAGCGACAGCATCGTGCTGCGCATGTACGGCGCGCGCGAGATCGGCCCGCATGACGTGCCGTGGTTCTACGGTCTGGTGCAGCAGCTGGCCGAGCGCGCCGGCCTGCCGATGCCGCGCGTCTATGTCATCGACACCGACCAGCCCAATGCCTTCGCCACCGGCCGCTCGCCGCAGAAGGCGGCCGTCGCCGCGACCATGGGGCTGCTGAACAACCTGTCGCGCGAGGAGATCGCCGGCGTGATGGCGCACGAGCTGGCGCATGTGAAGCATCGCGACACGCTGACCATGACCGTGGCGGCGACGATCTCCGGCGCCATCGGCGCATTGGGCCAGATCTTCATGTTCCAGTCGCTGTTCGGCCGGCGCGACGAGCAGGATCGCGGCGGCGTCGGCATGGTTGGCGGCCTGCTGGCCATGATCGTGGCGCCGCTGGCGGCGTCGCTGGTGCAAATGGCGATCAGCCGCAGCCGCGAGTACGAAGCCGATCGCGGCGGGGCGGAGATCTGCGGCAACCCGCTGTGGCTGGCATCGGCGCTGGGCAAGCTGGAGGCGATCGCGCGCGGCGGCGTCATCAACGAGCCGGCGGAGCACAACCCGGCGACGGCGCATCTGTTCATCGTCAACCCGCTGTCGGGCGGCGGATTCACCAGCCTGTTCTCGACCCATCCGCCAATGGAGGACCGCATCGCGCGGCTGCAGGCGATGGCGGGCAGCGGCTATGCCGCGGCGGCACCGAGCCGGCCATGGGACCGGCCGGCCCCGTCGCAGGGGCCTTGGGGCGAGGCGCCGGTGCAGCGCTCGCGCCGCGGCCCATGGGGTTGATGGCCCGCATCGGTCTGCAACGCGCCTCGATCGACAGAGCCCGGGGCGTCCGGGTGTCGCGAGCCGCCGGTCCGCTGGTCGGTGGACACGATCCCCATCGCTCCCAGCCTGCGATCGAGCAGCAACGGCCCTAGGCGGTGCTCTCGACCAGTTCGCGCCGGCCGCCGGGACCACGTCGCATGGTTAGCAGACGTTCATGCCATTGGCGCAGCGACGGACGGTGGCCGATCGAGACGATGGTGGTGTCCGGCAGCCTCTCGCGCAGCAGCCGATAGAGGGTGGCCTCGTCGGTTTCGTCCATCGACGCCGTCGCCTCGTCGAGGAACAGCCAGTCGGGCTTGTAGAGCAGGGCGCGCGCCACGGCGAGCCGTTGCTGCTCGCCCGGCGACAGCCGCAACGCCCAGTGGGCCGCCTCGTCGAGCCGGGCCGCGAGCGGCCCAAGGCCGACGGCCTGCAGGGCCGCGCTGATTGCCGCGTCGTCGGCCGAGTCCGGTGGCGCCGGATACGTCACGGCGTCGCGCAGCCGGCCGATCGGCAGGTAGGTGCGCTGCGGCAGGAACAGCACGCGTGCACCGGCAGGCATGTTCACGGCACCGCGACCCCACGGCCAGAGCCCGGCCAGGGCGCGGAACAACGTGGTCTTGCCGCTGCCGGCGGCGCCGGCGATCAGCGTCGCCTTGCCCGGCGGCAGTTCCAGGCGCAAATCATCGAGCAACGGCGTGCCGTCGGGCAGCGCCAGGGAGAGATCGGCGGTCGCCACCGTCGGTCCTGCGTGAGAGCGGTGGTCGATGCCGTGGGCGGCTCCGGCATCGGCGATCGCCCGCTCGAAGGTCCTGAGCCGCCCGATCACCGCGCCCAGCTCGGCGATGTCGGTATAGGCGGTCACGAAGTAGCTCAGCGAGCTCTGGACCTGGCCGAACTGCTCGGCGATCTGGATGAATTGGCCAAGCTGGAAGGCGCCGGAGAAGTAGCGCGGCGCGGCAACGATGTAGGGGAAGATCGTTGCGATCTGGCTGTAGCTGTTGGTGAATAGGGCCAGCCGCAGGCGGGCGCGGACGTAGCCCCACCAGATGTCGATCACCTTGTCGAAGCGGGCGCCGAGCGCGGCGCCTTCCCTGGCCTCGCCACTGAAGAGCGCGACCGGCTCGGCGTTCTCGCGCAGCCGCACAAGGTCGAAGCGGAAATCCGCCTCCATCCTCTGGCGCCGGAAGTTGAGATCGACCAGCGGCCGGCCGATGACATGTGTGAGCCAGGTGCCGGCGATGGCGTAGAGCAGGGCGACCCAGACGAGATAGCCGGGGATCACCACCTCGGTGCCGAACAGGGAGAGGGCCAGTGGCCCCGACATGGTCCACAGCAGGAACAGGAACGAGAAGAGTGTCACCACCGCGCTCAGCAGTCCGGTCAGCAGCGACAGGCTGAGTGCGATGAACATGCGGATGTCGTCGGCGATGCGCTGGTCGGGGTTGTCGACGCTGTGCGCCAGCTCGACACGATAGTAGGCGCGGCCGGTCAGCCAGGAGTCGACGAAGCGGGTCGTCAGCCAGCGGCGCCAGCGCAGCTGCAGCCATTGCTCGACGTAGAACAGCGCGAAGTATGCCGCGATGAACAGAGCCGCCAGGCCGCTGAAAATCCACAGCTCGCGCACGAAGTCGTCCCACTGCTTGAGCTGCAGGGCGTTGTAGAAGCGGCCGTACCAGAGATTGAACTGGACCGAGAGAAAGACGTTGAAGAGATTGATCGCGATGACCGCCAGCAGCAGTGCCCGGGCGGGCCAGCGATCTTCCGAACGGAAATAGGGAACCGCCAGGCGCCACAGGTCTTGCAGGAACAGTCGTGCCCGGCCAAGACGCGTCGCGCCGGCAACAGTGCTATCCATGGGGCGTGCTCTTTTTTTCTGGATTGTCGCGCGAGAGAGGGGAGTTCCTTTATAGCAGCGCGACCCCGGATTTCCTGACAGCGCGCATCGGACCGGCATCGGAGCAGCGTCACCCGCCATGTCCTCCCTCGAGACTGACACGACCGCGGTTTCCAGCCGGCGCGTGGCGCTGGCCGTGCTGGGCGCCGTGTTGCGACGGGCGCAGCCGCTGGAAGAGACCCTGATCCGCCATGCCGGCTTCGAGGCCCTGGCGCCGCGCGACCGCGCCTTCGTGCGGCTGTTGCTGGCGACGGTGTTGCGACGGCTGGGCGAAATCGACGCGGCGCTGTCGGGCCGCCTGGAACGGCCCCTGCCGTCGCAGGCCGACGTGGTTGGCGACGTGCTGCGCCTGGGTGCGGCGCAGCTGCTGTTCCTCGACACGCCGGCGCATGCCGCCGTCGACACCTCGGTACGTCTGGTCGAGGCGGTCGGGCAAGGGCGCTTCAAGGGGCTGGCGAATGCCGTCCTGCGCCATCTGGCGCGCGAGCGCGAGGCACTGCGGCTTCCTGATGGCATGGCCGGGCAGGCCAATACCCCGGCATGGCTGTGGGACAGCTGGGTGGCGGCATATGGCGAGACTGCGAGCCGGGCGATCGCCGCCCAGCACCTGCATGAGGCGCCGCTCGACCTGAGCCTGCGCGATCCGGCGTCGGCGGCCCGCTGGGCCGGGCCGCTGGAGGCGGAGACCCTGCCCTGCGGCACGTTGCGCCGCGCCGCCGGCGGGCGCCTCGCGGCGCTGCCGGGCTACGCCGAGGGCGCGTGGTGGGTCCAGGACGTCGCCGCTTCGCTGCCGGTCCAGCTGCTGGGCGATGTTGCCGGCCGCCGGGTGATCGATCTGTGCGCGGCGCCTGGTGGCAAGACGTTGCAGCTGGCGGCGGCCGGCGCCGAGGTTGTGGCCGTCGACATTTCCGGGCGGCGCATGACGCGGCTCGCGGACAACCTGCGTCGTACGGGGTTGCGTGCCGAACTGGTCACGGCGGATGCCGTGCACTGGCGTCCTGCGGCGCCGGTCGACGCCGTGCTGCTCGATGCGCCGTGCAGCGCCACGGGCACGTTGCGCCGTCATCCCGATATCGCCCGCACCAAGGGGCCGGCCGATGTCGCGCGATTGACGGCTGTCCAGGATCGCCTGCTGGCGGCCGCGAGCGCCATGCTGCGGCAGGGCGGCGTTCTGGTGTACGGCGTTTGCTCGCTGCAGCCGGAGGAGGGGCCGGCCCGGATCGCTGCCGCCCTGCAGGCCGGATTGCCGCTGCAACCCGAACCCGTCCGGCCGTCGGAGCTGGCGTGGCTCGATGCGGCAGTCAGCCCGCAGGGCGATGTCCGCACCTTGCCTTGCTTTCTGGCCGCCCGCGGGGGCATGGATGGATTTTACATGGCTCGCCTGCGGCGCTGTGGCTAAGGCCGGCCGGCATGAGCAGACAGAGGCCCCAATTGCCCAATTTCATTGCATAACGTAAATTTAACGATCTTAAGTGATTGATTTAAAAGAATTGCCCTCCGATTTGTCGCCGACCTGTGGATATTGTCACAAGGGTTTCCAAAGTGTCTTTGACATTTCACTCACGATTCGATAAAAATCTCACGTCAGCGCAATAACAGCGCGACCCCGGCGACAGCCAGGGGACAAGAGTTGACGATAGTCCGCGTACCAGGGGCGTACCGGCCCGCATTTTGGGGTCGGGGCAGATTTTTACCAGAACGCATGGAAGGACGCCGATTTCAGTCCTGATCGGCGCGGGGTTTGTGCCGCGCCTATGACCCTCACCAAAGCACCCTCGCCCGTTGCGGTTGGTTGGAACCGCCTGACGAGCACAGGGCGCCGGAACGCCACCGCCGGGAGACCGTTTCTCTCCTCTCTCTCTCTCCGACGGTGTAACGGGGTGGCGATCTACGACGGCGGGCGAGGTGCACCCTCGATGCGCGGTCATAGGGATCGGGGCAGTCGGCGGCGGTTCTTCCGGACGTACGGGGCAGTTCGACGATCGATGACGAGCAGGCGGCGGCGCGAGGGCGCGCGGCCGTGCGGGGCAGGCTGTGCCCCGGTCGGTCGGCGGAAAGGGAGGTGGTTCGTTGGATCGGCCAGGGCGCCGCGATGCAGGCAATGCCGCCGGGAGCGGCGCGTCGCTTGCGATGGCGCACTTCGCCACAGGAATTTTGACGGTTTCCCGCGACAGAGTTCGACGTGCGTCGCGGGCGGCGGGTGAAGGGTGCCACGGCACCCCACAGTCGAGCGCCCTTCCCCGCCAACCTATCCGCCGCGGCCTCGCGGCGCCGGCCGGACAGCCGGACATGGCACCCGGCATGTGCAGGTTATGAAAGACAGAAATACAACCTAAGTACAGACAGGATTTCTTGTAAATTGATTAAAGTAGATGTTCTTATGTCTAAATTGAGATTGATTTGTTATTTGTATTTTACTACTGTCGATTGCGTTGTGATTTGACGTTGATTGAGGAAACGGCCGGATGGCTCCTCGTATCGGGGAGCGCGTGACCCACGTTCGGGGGAAGGCGGGTTCGACTGGTCGGGCGTAGCGTGGCGTGGAGTTCGGTGCCGGAAGCGCGCGGGGGAAATTGCAGGCGCTGTCGGCAGCGGGAATGCATGGACAAGGGGTAGGCTGAGCGATCGGGCGGATGCGGATGGCGTTGTGTTGCCATCGCATCAATTCAGGCTCCACACCCGACCTGGGTCGTCCATCGGACGGCCAGGCTGCCGGGGGAACGGGGTCCGGTGCGACCGGGAAATGCCGCCACAGGCGGCGGCTCCCTGCGACGCGCAGGACACCGCGGTTGGGTGCAGAGCCGTCAATACCGTCCGATCGCTCGCCGTTCCCGGTCCAGGCTTCGGGGATGAGCATCGGAAGAATGCGCGATTTGATCGAATGTCATGGGACACGGCGATGGCCGGTCGCGGCGCTGGCAGGATACGCCGCCCGACTCGCCGGCAGCCGCCGTCACAGGCAGGAAGGGGACAGGATCATGCGCGACACATCACCGGGCACGTCGACCTACGCGATGCCGTTGCAGCGTCTGGCCGTGATCACGTCGGGATTGACACTGCTGGCGGCAGTCACCGTCCTGAGCTGGGCGATCTGGGTGGCACGCTTCTGAGCGCGTTCACACCGCGAAGGTGGCCAGTACCGGCACGTGGTCGCTGGCCTTGTCCCAGTCGCGCGTGTCCTTGACGATGCGGTAGCCGACGATGGCGCTGTCCAGCGCCGGCGTCGCCAGGATATGGTCCAGCCGGCGGCCGCGGTCGGACTTGCGCCAATCCTGGTTGCGGTAGCTCCACCAGCTGTAGAGCTTCTGGTCGGCCGGCACGAAGCGGCGCGGCACGTCGATCCAGTCGCGTGATTTCATCATTTTCCCGAACAGCTCGACCTCGATCGGCGTGTGCGACACCACGTCGAGCAGCTGCTTGTGGCTCCAGACGTCGTGCTCGAGCGGCGCCACGTTCAGGTCGCCCACCGCGATGCCGCGCTTGCCCCTGCGCGCGCTTTTTGCCGGCGCGACCTCGGCGAACCAGCGGGCCATCTCGCGATAGAAATCGAGCTTGTGCGCGAACTTGTCGTTCTGCGCCGGATCGGGAATATCGCCGCCGGAGGGAATGTAGAGATTGTCCAGCGCGATCGGATCGCGGCCGATGTCGAGCCAGGCACGCACGTGCCTGCAGTCCTCCTTGCCGCAGCGATGATGGATGGCGGTGCCGCTGAAGGGCACGCGGCTGACGATGGCGACGCCGTTGTAGCCCTTCATGCCGTGGATCAGGCGATGCCGGTAGCCCAGCGCCTCGAAGGCATCGTGCGGGAACAGCTCGTCGGGACACTTGGTTTCCTGCAGGCAGAGCACATCGGGCTTCTCCGCCTTCAGCAGGCGCGCGACGTTGCCGATGCGCAGGCGCACCGAGTTGATGTTCCAGGTGGCGATGGTCAGGGCCATGCGGACTCGCGCTGCGGATCTAGGAAGCCGGTGCCGGGGCGCGGCGCAGGCCCAGCGCGTCGAGCTTCTCGCGCACCAGATCGATGCGGTCGCCGCCCCAGAACAGCTCGCCATCGATGACGAAGGTCGGCACGCCGAACACGCCGGCGGCCTCCGCCTCGGTCCGGATGCGATCGTGCTCGGCGCCGCCATCTCCTGTCGCGAAGGCGGCGAAGTCGCCGGCATCGGCGCCGGCCCGGCCCAGAACGGCCGCCACGGCCGCGACATCCTCGAGGTCGAACTCGCGCTTCCAGAACAGATCGAACGCGAGGTCGAGATAGGGCCGCAGCACGCCGCTTCGCGCCGCGTACAGGATGCCGATCTGCGCCGGCCGCGAATTGAAGATCTTCTGCGGGCCCCTGAGCGTCAGGCCCTGCTTGTTGGCGTAGCGGCGGGCGTCCATGTACGAGTAGCGCACGCGCCGCCAGTGGTGCGGCGAGCGATCCTCGACCGACCCGAGATAGGACGGGATGTCCAGCGTGTAGGGCAGCCAGCGCAGCGCGATGTCGTAGTCGGCCTCGAGCCGCCAAGCGGCGGCGTTGGCGATGAAGGCGTACGGGCTCTTGATGTCGGTGTAGAGCAGCACCGTCTGGGGCATCGCCGGGGTCAATCCCGCTTGGCCAGCCGGGTCTCGACGACGCGCGCCCACAACGTGGCGCCCAGCGGCAGGGCATCGTCGTTGAAGTCGTAGCCGGGATTGTGG
>JAHCJT010000190.1 GCA_026126245.1 Alphaproteobacteria bacterium | reverse complement strand
CGCGCGGCGCCCGGCCGCCGGCCGCTGCCGCCGCGCGGGCGGACGTCGATATCGCGGCCGTGCGGAGAATTCACGACGGGCATCGTGCGTTCTCCACCATCCAGCGCATCAGCTGGGGAAACGACAGGCCCGACCATATTGCCTGCTCGGGCGCCAGCGACAGCGGCGTCATGCCGGGCTGCGTGTTGATCTCGAGGATGAACAGGCCGTCCGTGCCGGGCGCCGACTCGTCCCAGCGGAAATCGCTGCGCGTCAGGCCATCGCAGCCCAGCGCCCGATGCGCCGCCAGCGCCCAGCGCATCGCCTCGTCGTAGACCGGCTTGGCGATCGGTGCCGGCACGAGGTGCTCGGTGATGCCGTCGGTGTACTTGGCCTCGTAGTCGTAGAACTTCACCCGCGGCCGCAGCTCGGTCACCGCGATGGCGCGATCGCCGAGCACCGCCACCGTCAGCTCGCGGCCCGGAATATAGCGTTCGATCAGCACCCGCTCGCCGTAGCGCGCCTCGGCCTGCTCGACCGCCGCCAGATTGTCGCCGGCATTGACGATGTGAACGCCGATGCTGGAGCCCTGGTCGATCGGCTTGACGACGTAGGGCCGCGGCATGGGATCGCCGGTCAGCAGCACACGACGTTCGATCACCATGCCTTCCGGACAGCGCAGCCCGATATCGCTGAACACCTTGCGCGACATCGGCTTGTCCATCGCCAGTGCCGACGCCAGCACCCCGGAATGGGTGTAGGGGATGGCCAGGATCTCCAGCACGCCCTGCACGCAGCCGTCCTCGCCCCACCTGCCGTGCAGGGCGTTGAACACCACGTCGGGGCCGGCCGCGTGCGCCGGCCGCAGGGCATCGATCAGCGCGCGCAGGTCGCGCGTCACGTCGAGCTCGACGACGCGGTAGCCGGCCTCGCGCAGGGCATCGGCGCAGGCGCGGCCGGTGGTCAGCGACACCTCGCGCTCGGGCGACCAGCCGCCTTTGAGCACCGCCACCGTCTTGGTCACGACGGCACCCCCGGCTTGACGGCCGGCTCGCCGGGACGCGGCTGGCCGACCCGCATGATCTCCCAGCGCAGCGCAACGCCGCTGGACTCATAGACGCGCCGCCGCACCTCCTCGCCCAGCGCCTCGATGTCGCGGGCCGTCGCATCGCCGGTGTTGATCAGGAAATTGCAGTGCTTGTCCGACACCTGCGCGCCGCCCAGGCGCAAGCCGCGGCAGCCGGCCGCGTCGATCAGCCGCCAGGCGCTGTCGCCGGGCGGGTTGGTGAAGGTCGAACCGCCGGTGCGGCTGCGCGGCTGGCTCTCGCCACGCGCCCGGTCGATCTCGACGATGCGGGCGGCGATGGCCTGCGGATCGCCCGGCCTGCCCTGCAGGGTGGCGGCGGTGAAGATCACGTCGTCGGGCACGGCCGAGTGGCGGTAGCTGAACCCGAAGTCGGCGGCCAACAGCTCAAGTCGGCGACCGCGGCGATCGACCGCCTGCGCACTCACGACCACGTCCTTCATCTCGCCGCCGTAGGCGCCGGCATTCATGCGCAACGCGCCGCCGATCGTGCCCGGCACGCCACTGAGAAACTCCAGGCCGGCCAGCGCATGATCGCGTGCCGTGAGCGCCACGTTGAGATCCAGCGCACCGGCGCCGGCGACGACGCGCGTCCGGTCGATCACGATGTCGGTGAACCCCCGCAGCAGGCGGATCACCACGCCGGGGATGCCGCCGTCGCGCACCAGCAGGTTGGAGGCGACGCCGATGACGGTCAGCGGCACATCGTCGGGCGTGCCGGCGAGAAAGGCCGCCAGATCGTCGGCGTCGGCCGGCCGGAACAGCACCTCGGCGGGTCCGCCGGCGCGCAACCACGTGACCGGCGCCAGCGGCGCGTCGGCCGTCAACCTGCCGCGCACCGCCGGCAGGCGGTCGATCAGGTGGGGGCCGCTGCGCCGCTGCGCCATCATGCCGACCGGCCCTTGGGATCGAAGGCGACGACACGCGGGCTGGTGCGCGCGGCCGCCAGCTGCCGCAGTTGCTCCGGCAACGCGTAGGCCCAGGCCGAAATGTTGCCGGCGCCCAGGCAGATCACCACGTCACCCGGCCGGGCGATGGTCCAGATCAGCTCGGGCAGGTCGGCCGGCGCACCCAACGCCATGACCCGGCCGTGGCCGGCCCTCAGGATACGGTCGAGCAGCATCTCCTTGTTGATGCCGTCGATCGGTGCCTCGCCGGCGGCATAGACGTCCGCCACGACGACCACGTCGGCATCGCCGAAGCAGTTGCCGAACTCCTCCTTCAGGTCGCGCAGCCGGGTATAGCGGTGCGGCTGCACCACCGCGATCACCTGGCCCGAGCCGCCGTAGGCCTGGCGCGCGGCGCGCAGCACGGCGGCGATCTCCACCGGGTGGTGGCCATAGTCGTCGATCACGGTGATGCCGTGCGCCTCGCCGGTCTTGGTGAAGCGCCGGCGCACGCCCGAGAAGTTCGCGAGCGCGGTGCGGATCGTATCGTCGTCGATGCCCATCTCGACGGCCACCGCGATGGCCGCCAGCGCGTTCTGCACGTTGTGCTGGCCGAACATCGGCAGCCGCAACCGGGGGATCTGGCGTTCCTCGTTGGCGGCGCGGTTGGCCACCACGACATTGAAGTCGGCGCCATCGCGGTCGAGCCGCAGGTCGGTGGCGCGCACGTCGGCGTTGGCACCCAGGCCGTAGGTGACGATACGGCGGTCCGACACCCGCGGGATGATGGCCTGCACCTCGGGGTGGTCGAAGCACAGCACCGCGAAGCCGTAGAAGGGGATGTTCTCGACGAAGGTGACGAAGGCGGCGCGCATGGCGTCAAAATCGCCGTAGTGGTCGAGATGCTCGGGGTCGATGTTGGTGACCACCGCGATGGTCGCGGGCAGGCGCAGGAAGGAGCCGTCCGACTCGTCGGACTCGACGACCATCCACTCACCGCCGCCCAGTCGCGCATTGGTGCCGTAGGCGTTGATGATGCCGCCGTTGATGACCGTCGGATCGAAATGGGCCGCGTCGAGCAAGGCCGCGATCAGCGACGTGGTGGTCGTCTTGCCGTGCGTGCCGCCGACCGCGACCGACCATTTCAGCCGCATCAGCTCGCCCAGCATCTCGGCGCGGCGCACCACCGGCACCAGCCGCGCACGCGCTGCCAGCACCTCGGGGTTGTCCTTCTTCACCGCCGAGGACACGACCACGACGGCGGCGCTGCCGAGGTTGTCGGCGCGGTGACCGATCGCCACCTTGATGCCCAGCGTCGCCAGTCGCTTGCAGTTGGCGTTGTCGGCGATGTCGCTGCCCTGCACCTTGTAGCCGAGATTGTGCAGCACCTCGGCGATGCCGGACATGCCGATGCCGCCGATGCCCACGAAATGGATCACGCCGATGTCGAGCGGCATCGTTCTCATGCGGCGGCTCCCTGGGTACGCGAGGTTGCTGCTTCGGGCGCGCCGATCATGCCGACGACGAGGTCGGCAAGATGCCGGGCGGCGTCCGGCCGACCGGCGGCGCGGGCGGCCGCCGCCATCGCCGCCAGCCGCTGCGGCGCGCCGAACAGCTCGACAAGCTGCAAGCGCAGAGCCTCGACAGTGAAGCGCTCGTGCGGCAGCAGGATGGAAGCGCCCACCTCGTCGATCGCCATGGCGTTCGCGCGTTGATGGTCCTCGGTTGCGTGGGGGAAGGGGACGAGGACCGAAGGCCGGCCTGACGTTGTCAGCTCGGCCACAGTCGACGCTCCCGCTCTCGCGACAACGAGGTGGGCCCCGGCCAGACGGGCCGGGAAGTCGGAGAAAAAGGTCTCGCACTCGGCATCGATGCCGCGCTCGGCGTAGAACGCGCGCACGCGCTGCAGATCCTCGGGGCGGCATTGCTGTGCCAGCTTCAGCCGCCGGCGCACGGCGTCCGGCAGCGTCGCCACCGCCTCCGGAATGACGACCCCGAACGACGCGGCACCCTGGCTGCCGCCGACGACGAGCATGCGGATCTCGCCCTCCGGCGATGGCGGCGCGTAGGGCATGTCGCGCACCGCCAGCACCGCGTCGCGCACCGGATTGCCCACCAGCCGCACGCGCCGATCGTCGTCGGCGAGGTGGCGCACCTTCCTGAAGGCCGTCGCGATCATGGTGTGCCGGCCGGCCACCAGCCGGTTGGCGCGGCCCAGCACCGCGTTCTGTTCGTGGATCAGGGTCGGCAGTCGACGCAGGCGGGCCGCGAACATCGCCGGCACGCTGGCGTAGCCGCCGAAGCCGACGACGGCGCTGGGCGAGAGCCGGCCCAGCAGCCTCACCGACTGCGCCACGCCGACGCCCAGCGCCACGAGATTTCGCACGCGATCGATCGGACCGCCGGCGCCGGGACTGCCGGCACGCACGCGATGCACCGGCAGCTCGGCCAGCGCCCCTTGCCATTGCCGGCCGCGGTCGTCGGTCAGCAGCGCCAGGGGCAGCCCGCGGCGCGCCAGTTCGCCGGCCAGCGATTCGGCCGGAAACACATGGCCGCCGGTGCCGCCGGCTGCGAGGACCACGGGTCGGCGACGGGCGCTCATGCCGACTCCCCCAGCCCGGCACGCTCGCGGGTCAACGCCAGCATCATGCCGACGGCGATCGCCATGGCGATGGCCGACGAGCCGCCGTAGGAGATGAACGGCAACGTCATGCCCTTGGCCGGGATGAGCTGCACGGTCGAGGCCATGTTGATGAACGTCTGCAGGCCGAACTGGATGATCAATCCCGCCGCCGCCAGCATGATGAACAGACTGGTCTCGTTCGAGATGCGCGACATCGAGCGCAGCGTCACGAAGGCGAACAGCGCCAGGATGATCAGACAGGCGATCAGGCCGAATTCCTCGCCGGCGACGGCCATCACGAAATCGGTGTGGGCGTCGGGCAGCTGCGCCTTCACCGTGCCCTCGCCCGGCCCGCGGCCGAACAGGCTGCCGTTCATGAAAGCGTCCAGGGCCGTGTTGACCTGGAAGTTGTCGCCGGCCTCGGGATTGAGGAAGCGATCGACGCGCGCCTGCACGTGCGAGAACGTGACATAGGCACCGACCAGTCCGGTCGCCGCCAAACCGATGCCCAGGCCGGCCAGCCAGATCGGCAGCCCGGCGAGGAAGAACTGGCAGGCCCACACCGCGGCCACGACGACCGACATGCCGAGATCGGGCTGCAACAGCAGCAGCCCGAGCACGGTGGTGAACAGCAGGGTCGACAGCAGATAGCCGGGAAAGCGCGGGTTGAGTTTTTTCTGGGCGAACAGCCAGGCGGTGATCACCGCCAGGCTGGGCTTGACGAACTCCGAGGGTTGCATCGTGCCGAAACCGGGCAGCGACAGCCAGCGGCGGGCGCCCTTGATCTCGGTGCCGATGACCAGCGTCGCGGCCAGCGCCACGAGGCCGCCGATGAACACCAGCAGCGCCAGACGCCGCACCAGCCGCGGCGGCGCCAGCGAGATCGCCAGCATCACGCCCAGCGCGGCGGGCAGAAACAGCAGCTGGCGCCGGACGAAATGGAAGGAATCGGCGCCGATGCGCTCGGCGGCCGGCGGGGAGGCCGCCATCGTCAGCATCACGCCGGCGGCCATGATCAGCAGGATGGCGCCCAGCGACCAGCGATCGACCGTCCACCACCAGCGGCCGACGACGGAGGTGTCGTTGCGCGGCACGATGATCATGCGCCGCCTCCCGCCTCGATCACGGCACCGGGCAATGCCCGCGCCATGGCGCGGAAGGCATCGCCGCGTGCCTCGAAATTGGGCCACTGGTCGTAGGAGGCGCAGGCCGGCGATAGCAGCACGACGGCGTCGGCGCGATGGTCGTGCCGGGCCATGGCATGCGCCGCCTTCAGCGCCGTCTTCAGATCGCCGCACAGGGTGTAGGGCAGCTTGCCCTCGAGCGTGGCCGCGAACGCGTCGCTCGACTTGCCCATCAGGAAAGCGTGCACGACGTGACCGAACAGCGGCGCCAGCGGCGCAATGCCTTCGGCCTTGGGCGTGCCGCCGACCAGCCAGTAGATCGCCCCGTAGGCGGCCAGCGCCTTGGCGGTGGCGTCGGCGTTGGTCGCCTTGCTGTCGTTGACGTAGACAACGCCGTCGACCACGGCCACGCGCTCCTGGCGGTGCGCCAGGCCGGGATAGCTTGCCAGGCCGCGCCCGATCGCCCCGGCCGTCAGGCCGAGCGCGCGGCAGGCCGCGAAGGCGCAGGCTGCGTTCTGCCAGTTATGTGCCCCCGGCAGGGTCTTGATCGGCCGCAGATCGATCGCGGCATCCGATGTCCCGTCGGTCAGCCGGCCGTCGACCACGCGAATCCCGGCCGCGCGGGCATCGCCGACCGTCACCGTCACGACGCTGCGGGTGCCGCCGGTCAGCTGTTCGGCGACGCGTCGGGATTCGGCGTCGTCAATACCGATCACGGCGACATCGCCGGCCCGCTGGTTGTCGAAGATGTGCCGCTTGGCGGCGATGTAGCCGGCGAGGTCGCCATGACGATCGATGTGATCGGGCGTGATGTTGAGCCACACCGCGGCGTGGCAGCGCAGGCTCGGCACCAGCTCGAGCTGGAAGGACGACAGCTCGAGCACGTACACGCCGTCGGCGCGCAGTGGCCGGAAATCGAGCGCCGCCGGGCCGAGATTGCCGCCGACCTCGCGCTCGACGCCGGCGGTTTTCAGGATGTGGCCGATCAGCGCCGTGGTAGTCGATTTGCCGTTGGTGCCGGTAACGCCGACGATGCGCGCCGCCGGCGCACTGCGCGCCAGCAGCTCGATATCGCCGATCACCGGCTTGCCCGCCGCCTTCGCCGCCGCCGCCGCCGCGTGCGGCTGGGGAAAGCTGTGCGGAATGCCGGGGCTCAGCACCAGCGCGTCCCAGCGATTCCAGTCGAGCGTTGTCGGATCGGCCAGCGCGAAGCCCTGGTGCTGCGCCTGGGCCCGCTTGGTGGCGTCGTCGTCCCAGGCGGCGAACTCGACCTGCGCGTCCCGCAGCGCGCGCGCCGCCGCCAGGCCGCTGCGTGCCAGTCCCAGCACGGCGAAACGCGAACCCCGCAGCGGCGACAGGTCGATCATCCCGTCACCTCAGTTTCAGCGTCGCGAGGCCGAAGATGGCCAGCACGATGGCGATGATCCAGAAGCGGATGACGATGGTCGGCTCGGCCCAGCCCTTCTTCTCGAAGTGATGATGCAGCGGCGCCATGCGGAAGACGCGCCGGCCGGTCAGCTTGAAGGACAGCACCTGGACCACGACCGAGACGGTTTCCAGCACGAACAGCCCGCCGACGATGGCCAGCACGATCTCGTGCTTGATGATGACCGCGATGGCGCCCAGCGCGCCGCCCATGGCCAGCGATCCGGTGTCGCCCATGAACACCATGGCCGGCGGCGCGTTGAACCACAGGAAGCCCAGGCCGCCGCCGACCAGCGCGGCGCACAGGATGATGAGCTCGCCCGAGCCGGGCACGGCGTGGATCTGCAGGTAGGTGGTCAGGCCGGCGTGGCCGACGATGTAACTGATGACGCCGAACACGCCGGTGGCGATGATCACCGGGCCGATCGCCAGGCCGTCGAGGCCGTCGGTCAGGTTGACGGCGTTGGAGGCGCCCACCATGACCAGGGCGGCGAACAGCAGGAAGCCGACCAGGCCCAGCGGGATGAGCGCCGACTTCAGGAACGGCACCGCGAGCTGGAAGCGCAGCGCCGGCGGCGAGCTCTCGGCGATCAGCGCGGCGGCGGCGACCGACAGCACAACGGCGACCGCCAGCTTCAGCCTGCCCGACAGGCCGTGCGGGCTGCGCTTGCTGACCTTGAGATAGTCGTCGATGAAACCGATGACGCCGAATCCCAGAGTCAGCAGCAGCACGATCCAGACATAGTGGTTGCGCAGGTCGGCCCACAGCAGCGTGCCGACCACCAGCGCGATCAGGATCAGGAACCCGCCCATGGTGGGCGTGCCCTTCTTGGTCAGCAGGTGGCTCTCCGGTCCGTCGTCGCGGATCGGCTGGCCCTTGCCCTGCTTGCTGCGCAGCCATTCGATCAGCCGGCCGCCGACCATGAACGAGATCAGCAGGGCGGTCAGAAACGCGCCGCCGGAGCGGAACGTGATGTAGCGGAACAGGTTGAGTGGCCCGAACTGGTCGGCCAGCGGCGCCAGGAGGTGGAACAGCACGCTCAGCTCCTCCCCGCGCTGTTCTTCGCCCGGGCCTCGCCCAGCGCCACAATCGCCTCGACGATCACTTTCATCTTCGATCCCAGCGAGCCCTTGACGGCCACCACGTCTCCCGCCTGCAACGCCTCGACCACGCGCTGCGCCAGCCGTGAGGAGTCCGGCGCGTGCGCGGCGCGCAGCCGCGGCGGCAGCGCCCGGTGCAGTGCCGACATCCCGGTGCCAGCGGTGAACACCAGATCGGCACCGCTGGCTTCGACGTCGTCGGCGAGGCCGGCGTGCAGGGCCTCGCTGGCGGCGCCCAGCTCCAGCATGTCGCCCAGCACCAGCACGCGTCGGCCGCCGCGTCCCGGTTTGGCCGCCGCCAGCAGTGCCAGCATGGCGCGCACCGACGGCGGACTGGCGTTGTAGCTCTCGTCGATCAATTCGACGGTGCCGCCATCCAGCGCAATCTGACGACGCGCGCCGCGCCCGGCCGGCGCCGCGACGCCGGCAAATGCCGCCAGTGTGGCGTCGATATCCGCGCCCAGCGCCGCCGCCGCCGCCAGAACCGCCAGACTGTTCAGCACCCAGTGCCGCCCCGGCGCGCCGAGCCGATAGCGGACTTCGCGGCCTTGCGCCAGCGCCCTGACGCTGCTGCCACTGTCGTCAAGGTCGCAGCCCAAGAGGCGGTACTGGGCATCCGCATGCTCGCCGAAGGCAATCTGCCGCACCACGCCGGCGGCGGCCGCCAGTTCCGACAGTCGAAAGAAGTGATCGCTGTCGCGCGGCAGCACCGCCGTCGGCTCGCCCTGCATGGCGACGAAGATCCGGGCCTTTTCCTCGGCGATGGCGCCGATCGACGCGAAGTGCTCCAGATGCACGCCGGCAATCGCCGTGATGACCGCGACATGGGCCTGCACCTGGCGCGCCAGGGGCTCGATCTCGCCGGGATGGTTGGTACCGACTTCACACACGGCATAGACCGCGTCGGGCGGCAGGCGCGCCAGGGTCAGCGGCACGCCGATATGGTTGTTGTAGCTGGCGGCCGCGGCGTGGGTCTTGCCCTGGGCTGCCAGCACGTGCCGCAGCGCTTCCTTGGTGCTGGTCTTGCCGACGCTGCCGGTAATCGAGACGATGCGCGCCCGGCTGCGCGCCCGCGCCGCCC
>JAHCJT010000019.1 GCA_026126245.1 Alphaproteobacteria bacterium | reverse complement strand
CCCCCCGCCCCCCCCCCCCCCCCGGCCGGGCCCGCCCCGCCCCCCCGCACGACGAGCGGGGCGATTTTTCCTGCGTAGGATGGCCTCTGGCCCTACGTCTCACGCACGGCAAGACGGGCGGCACACTGCGCGATACGCAGCGTTTGCGCTAGCGGGTACTGCCGAGCTGTAGGCGTGTCGGGTCGAACGGGCGCAGGCGTGCCGGATCGAACTGCGCGAGGTCGATGGTGCGCGACACGCCGTCGAGGATCAGGTCGGCCATCGCCTGGCCTGTCGCGGGTGCGTTGAGGATTCCCCACACGCTGTGGCCGGTCGCGACATAGGCGTTGTCGAGGCCCGGGACGCGGCCGATCAGCGGCAGCCCGTCGCGGGTCACCGGCCGGTAGCAGGCCTGGCGCGCCACGACCGGTGCCCGGGCCAGCACCGGCGACAGCGCGCGGCACATCGCTTCCAGCCGCTCGATGGCGCCGGGATCGGGCGCGACGTCAACCGGATCCAGCGGCAGCGGTGGCTCGCTGGAAATGGCGCAGACATAGGTCGTGCCGTCGCGGCGCGGAAACAGCTCGGGCGTCAGCACCTCGCCGTCCGGCTCCTCGTACTCCAGGAACAGCGCCTGCGCCGGCACGTCCGCGCCGGTCGCGAACAGCAGGCTGTGCCCCTTCAGCCCGAACACGCCGGGCAGCGGCAGCCACGGTGTCGCCAGGATCGACCACGGTCCCATGGCGACGACGACCGCATCGCCGGTGACGACCTCGCCGTCGACGACAATACCGCGCACCTCGGCGGCTCCCTCCTCGCGCACCATGCCGGTCACCTGCCCCAGGTGCAGGCCGGCGCCATGCGATTGCGCGGCGTGCATCATCGCGGCGGTGAACGCGGCGGGATCGACCTGCGCCGTGCTGCGCGCCGTGCCCAGGCGGCGCGACACGCTGACCCGACGCGACAGCCAGGGCAGCGCGGGCTCGCCAGCGTCGTGGCCGGCGCCGCCGTAGCCGCCATAGGTGTCCAGCCGGCGATACCCCCAGGCCTCGCCGCCCAAGGTTCCGGCCAGTTCGGCGTGCAGCGCGAAGCTGGCCCGCGCCAGTCCATCCAGCGGCGTGCCCTCGCACCAGTCCAGCGCCAGGAAGCCGCCGGACTTGCCCGACGCGGCGCACGCCAGACCCGTGCGCTCGACAACCAGCACCTCGGCGCCGCGCCGCGCCAGGAAATAGGCAAGCGACGCGCCGATCACGCCGCCGCCGCAAATCAGGACCCGCATGAAAGCGCCCGCCGTTCCGTCGCATCGCACCGCCCGTCCCCGCCAACGGTAGAGCGTCTGGTGGCGAACGCAAAGCCGACGCTGCGCCGGGCCCCGGATTGATGCTAGCGTCGCTCGCAACAAGGCATCGAGGGAGAGAGAGCCATGGCCGTGACGCTGGGCAGCGGCGAGCATCGCTACCGCGTGGTCGAGAACTGGGCCAAGCTGCCCGACGGCTGGGAGTTCCGCGACGTCGCCGCGGTCGCGGTCGACAGCAAGGACAGGGTCTATGTCTTCAACCGCGGCCAGCATCCCATGATGGTGTTTGACCGCGACGGCAATTTCCTGCGGTCCTGGGGCGAGGGCCTGTTCAAGCGCGCCCACGGCATCCACATCGACGCCGACGACGTGCTTTATTGCACCGACGACGGCGATCACACCGTGCGCAGGTGCACCACCGAGGGCAAGGTGCTGCTGACGATCGGCGTGCCGGACGTGGCGGCGCCATTCATGAGCGGCCAGCCGTTCAACCGCTGCACCCACACGGCGCTGTCGCCCTCGGGCGAGATCTACGTGTCGGACGGCTACGGCAACGCCTGCGTGCACAAGTACGCGCCGGACGGACGCCACCTGATGTCGTGGGGCACGTCAGGCACCGGACCGGGCGAATTCAACCTCGTGCACAACATCGCCAGCGATCCCGACGGCTGGGTCTACGTCGCCGACCGCGAGAATCATCGCGTGCAGGTGTTCGACGGCAACGGCAAATACGAGGCGCAGTGGAACAACCTCCATCGGCCCTGCGCGCTCTACTGCTGCAACGGCGCGCACGGGCCGCGATTCATCGTCGGCGAGCTGGGGCCGGGCATGCCGGTCAACCTGAAATACCCCAACCTCGGGCCACGGCTGAGCATTGTCGACAAGGCCGGCGCCCTGCTCGCCCGCCTGGGCGGCGAGCGCGGGCCTGGCACCGAGACCGGCCGCTTCATGGCGCCGCATGGTCTCGCCGTCGATTCGCGTGGCGACATTTATGTCGGCGAGGTCAGCTACACCAACTGGCCGACCAGCTTCCCCGACATCCCGCTGCCCAAGTACGTACGCTCGCTGCAGAAGCTTGCGAAGGTGGCCTAGGCGCAAGCCGCCGTTCGCGGCCTTGTGCATCAGCCCTTCAGCTGCAGCAGCACCTCTTCAAGGATCGAGATGGCGGCCGACTTGTCCTGCTTCGTCAGGTCGACCAGGACGCGCAGGCCGTCGCGCTCCTGCAGGACGATCCGCCCGGTCTCGACCAGCTCGTTGTAGGCGCCGACGACCTTGTAGGTGTTGATCGGGCGCAGGAAACCCTTCGCCGTGATCGGCGGCTGCTCCTCGGTGAGGACAAGATCGCTCACCAGCGCGTTGGTTTCGTGCGCCAGCAGGATGCTGCCCGGTTCTGCGGCGGATTCCAGACGGGCCGCCAGGTTCACTTCGTTGCCGATGATGGTGTAGTCCATGCGGTCCTGGCTGCCGAAGTTGCCCACCGTGCAGAAGCCGGTACTGATGCCCATGCGGATGCGGAACGGCCGCTCCAGGCCGCGGTTGCGCCATTCCTGCTCCAGCTCGCGCATGCGGCGCTGCATGGCCAGCGCCATCAGCACGCAGGCCTTGGCATCCTCCTTGACTCCGCGGCTTTCCGGGTCGCCGAAGAACAACAGCATGGCATCGCCGATGTACTTGTCGATGGTGGCGCCGTGGGCGAGCGCGATCCGCGACATTTCCGTCAGGTAGTGGTTGAGAACGTCGGTCAGGTCCTCCGATTCCAGGTTCTCCGTCGTCTCGGTGAATGCCGCGATATCGGAGAAGAACACCGTCAGCTTCTTGCGCTTGGAGGCAATCTCGACGTTCTGCTGTCCGCTGAAGATCGAGCGGTACAGCTGCGGTGACAGGTACTTCGAGAGCTTGGACGACAGCGCTTCGAGCATCTCGTTCTTTTCGCTGACCAGCGCGTTGGCTTCCTCCGTCCGCCGCTTGGCCTCGAGCAACGCCAGCTCGGCACGCTTCTGGTCGGTGATGTCCGTCATCACCGTCACGACGCCGCCGGCATCCACCCGACGCCGGCGGACGGCATAGACCCGGCCATCGGGCGTGTGGTCCTCGAACGTCTCGCCCGACGGATTGCGCAGGCTCGCCACGCGCCTGGCGACAAGCGCCGCGACATCGCCCGCACCGTAGTAGCCGTTCTCGGCCAGATAGCGCAGGAACGCGGGATACGGCCGGCCGGCCTGCAGCAGGTCGCGCGGCGCGCGATACATCTCCCTGAAGCGCTCGTTGCAAATGACGATGTTCAGGTCGTCGTCGGTGTAGACGAGCGCACCGGGCATGTTGTCGAGCGCGACGTGGAACTCGGCTTCCCTGGCCGCCAGCTCCTTTTCGGCCTTCGTCTGGTCGGTGATGTCGACCATCACCGTCACGACGCCGCCGGCGTCGACCCGGCGGCGCCGGACGCTGTAGATGCGGCCGTCGGGCGGATGGTCCTCGAACACCTGGCCGGTGGGGTTGCGCAGGCTCTCGACGCGGCGCGCCACCAGCGCTTCGACATCGCCGCTGCCGTAGTAGCCGTTCTCGGCGAGATAACGCAGGAACGCAGGGTATGGCCGGCCGGGCTGCAGCAACTCGGGGGGTACCCGGTACATGTCCCTGAACCGGTCGTTGCAGATCACGATGTCGAGCTTGTCGTCGGTATAGACCACGGCCCCGGGCAGATTGTTGAGGGCGACATGGAACTGTGCCTCCCGCGCCGCCAGTTCGGCTTCCGCCTGCTTCTGCGCGGTGACGTCAGTCATCACCGTCACGACGCCGCCGGCATCGACGCGGCGGCGGCGGATGCGGTAGATACGGCCATCGGGCTGGCGGTCTTCGAAGGTCTCGCCCGAGGGGTTGCGCAGGCTCTCGACGCGGCGCGCGACGAGAGCGTCGACGTCGCCCGGCCCGTAGTAGCCGTTCTCGGCGAGATGGCGCAGGAATGCGGGATAGGGCCGGCCCGGCTGCAGCAGCTCCCGCGGCACCGGGTACATCGCCTTCAGGCGCTCGTTGCAAATGACGATGTTCAGGTCATCGTCGGTGTAGACCAGCGCCCCGGGCATGTTGTCGAGCGCGACGTGCAGTCGGGCCTCGGCCTCCGCAAGTTGCCGATCGCCGTCCCCTGGCTCCATCGCTGCGCGCGCCACGACTGCCTCGCAGGCCTGTAGGCCGTGAAATACGCAGTTCCCCCGCCCCGCATCCAACTCTCGCCGGACGCCTGCCAGCATGCGTGAAGATCCCCCTTCGGCATGCCGGCGAGCGTCAACCTAGCACCTCCGGCCCGCACTCACCAGCGATGCACCCGCCGGATGCGGCCCCATGCGGCATGCAAGGTCGTCCGGGGCCGGCGCCGGTTGCCCGTCCAGGATGTCCATCGCGCGCGATGGCGCAGGCGTTGCGCTACGCTTCGAACAGGTTGGCTTTGACGGCGTCCTCGTTCCACGCCAGGCCGATGCCCGGGGTGTCGGGAATGTGCAGCTCACCGCCGCGAACGTCGTAGGGCTGCTGCAGGACAGGATCGGCCCAGTCCTGCCATTCCAGCCAGTGGGCCGTTTCCGTCACGCGCATGACATGCGCCGCCACCTCGGGATAGAGATGCGTCGACATCGGGATCCCCGCCGTACCGGCGATCGCCGCGGCGCGCAGCCAGCCCGTGACGCCGCCGATGCGCATGAAGTCCGGCATCACATAGTCGCAGGCCTTGCGCTGCAGGGCCGCCTGCAGGTCGCGCGGTCCGTAGAAGTTCTCGCCGATCTGCAGCGGCGTCTTCAGTTCGGCCGCCAGCTGCGCGCAACCGTCGAGATTGTCATAGACGATCGGCTCCTCGATCCACGCCAGCCCGAGATCGTCGATGCCATGGCAGCGCTGCAGCGCCTCGCCCAGATGCAGGCCCTGGTTGTAGTCGATCATCAGCTCCATGTCGGCGCCGACGGCCTGTCGCACCGTCTCGACCGCCGCGAGGTCGTCGGCGATGCGCGTACGGCCCAGCCGCAGCTTCAGGCCGGTAAAGCCGCCTTCGTCGCGCAGCTCGACCGCCTCCTCGGCCAGCGCCGCTGGATCCTTGAGCCACAACCCATTGCTGTTGTAGGCCTTCACCGGTCCGACCGAACCGCCCAGCAGCACGCACAACGGCAGGCCGGCGGCGCGAGCCAGCGCGTCCCACGCCGCCATGTCGAGGCCGGCGACCGCGATCATCGACAGGCCCTGGTAGCCTACGAAGTGTAGCGACTTGCGCGCCAGATCGTAGAATTCGGTCGGCGCGACGCGTCGCCCCTTCAGCAGGTCGCCGAAATCGCGTAGCGCCGGCACGAGATACTTCATCGCCTTGACGGTGTATGGCTCGAGATAAGCGTGACCGACGACGCCTTCCTCGGTGCCCAGGTCGATCAGGATCATCGGCCAGTCGGTGATGGTGGCGATGCGGGCCACGACCGGCCGTTTCAGCTTTAGCACCACCGGCCGCGCCCGGATATCGCGGAACGTCAGGGCAGGCATTGTCATGGCACTGGCCTCCCATCGCGGCGGACGGCTCATGGCGGCGGCGCGCCGGCTTGATGCCCGCAGCCTTGCAGGCGCCACACTTGGTGTAAACTCACTGGTCGGTATACCCGCATAGGGCCAGGCAATGCGCGGCACCAAAGATCAGACGCGACTGCGGATCGTCGACGCGGCCTACGAGTCGTTCTGGCGCTCCGGCTACACGCGGACAAGCGTCGACGTCATTGCGGCGCGCGCCGCCATCACCAAGCGGACGCTGTATGCGCATTTCCGCAGCAAGGACGACCTGCTGGCGGCCGTTATGGAACGCTATGAGGAGCTGGCGCTGGAGCGGATTCAGAAGATCGGCGCACGCCTGCCGACCGACCGCGACGGCATCATCGCATCGCTGTTCGGCCAGCTCGCCGACTGGGCCAACCGCACGCCGCGCTGGACCGGCCCCGGCTTCACGCGACTTGTTATGGAACTTGCCGACCTACCCGGCCATCCGGCGCGCGCCATCGCCCGGCGCGCCAAAACGGCGATGGAGCGGTGGATCGCCACGCGACTAACGATGGCGGGCGTGGCCCGGCCGCGCGACCGTGCGCGCGAGGTTGTCCTACTGATGGAAGGGTCCATGGCCCTGATGCTGATCCACGGCGATCGCTGCTACATCGATGCCGCCGCAAGCGCCGCCCGCCGGCTTGTGCGCCGAACGGGCCACGCGGCCGAAGGTTCGCGATGCGCCGGACCAGCCCGGCCTGGTAGGCCGCGCTAGCGTCCAGGCAAGTTCGTTTGCACCGTCTTGCCGCCGTAGCCGTACTGGCGGTCGCGCGCCTGCACGACCACGACGCGGATACCCGGCGGTATCCGCACGCCGTAAAGATCGCGGGTGAAGGGCTGCTCGCCGGCATGATCGTGCAGCAGGAGGCGTTCGCCGTAGACCGTGCCATCGGCGCCGACGACCCGGAAGGCATCGGCGTAGCGCTGCGGCGTGTCATAGGGCGACGAAACCGTGACGTCGAAGTCGAAGCGGTTGTCGCCCCGCGGCTGTACCTTGACCGCGACGACATCCGGGTACTTCTGGTCAGCAGCAGAGCCGGGCCGCGCCCATGCCATGGCTGTGACGAGCCCAAGGGCCAGCGTGGCGACGGCAACCATGGTGCGGCGCCTCTGCCCTCCCGCCTTGCCGCGCGTCGGCATCGCGGTCACGACCCCCGTGCCGCCGACGCGGATGCCGCGGCGTGGCGCGTGCCCGGCGCCGGCGGTGTCTCGGGTGCGCCGGCGAAGCACTGCGCGATCGACATCCAGTGCCGCGCCGTGTCGCCCGTCACCTGCAGCGTCGTGTCGGCGACGTTGCGCGTCTGGGTGACGACCTGGCAGAACGCCACGGCGTCGCCGCACACGGCCTCGTCGCGCGATGGCGGGTTCCACTCCCACGCCGGACCGAAGGGATTGTCGAGCCGCACATAGGGCATCGTCGGCGGCACATCGAGGCCACGGTTGCGATAGGCCCAGCCGAAGGTGCGCACGCCCAGCTCGGCGATGTTGCGCAGGCGCGGCGCAGCGGCCGGCCGCTCGATGCCCAGCAGGTCGTAGATCGCCTGCGCATGCGACCAGACCTCCATCTGCCGCGCCGTGGCGAACATGCGCACGCCCATGCCCGGCCCGACCCATTTCAGCCGCGCATCGGGCGGCTTGGCCGCGAGCGCATCGCAGAGCTGCATCAGGGTGGCGTACCAGCGCTGCAGCAGCGGCGCGCCGGAAAGGCCCTGGAGCCGCTGGCGCGTCTCCTCCAGCCGGTTGAGGCCCGCGGCGCGGCGGGCGCCAATGTCGGCGACCAGCGCATCGAAGGCGGCCGGGTCGGTGGCCGACGCCAGCGCCATGGTGTCGCCCATGTGCAGGTGCTGCAGGATGTCGTCGATGGTCCAGCCCTTGAACAGGGTGGCGCGCCGCCAGCCATCGGCCGGCAGTGTCGCCAGCAATGGCCGCAGTTCGTCGGCCTCGTCGCGCAGATCGGCGATCTGTTGCAGCATGGTCCGTTTTATCCACTCTCGCCCATCTCGCCGCTCACGGCGACGGACATCTTCCGCCTGATCGCCGCGCGCCCGCAACCGACCAATGGCCGGCAACCCGTGATCCGTCAAGCACGCGTCAGCCCGTCCCGACACCTTGAGATCGCCGCGCGCCGCGCCGCCGCGAGCCGCCGACCGCTGAGATCACATGGACCGACGAACAGGCGCCGCCCGTCGGTCAACGACCCGAGGAGAGGATTGTGCTGCTTGCCTGGGCGTTGCGCCGCCTGATCCGATCCGGCCATCTGACGCTGATCGATGCCCGGGGGCGCAGTCACCATTTCGGCGCGCCGGGCGCGCAGCCTGCCGCCACCATGCGCCTGCACGACCCGGCGCTGCATCGCCGCCTTGTGTTCCAGTCCGAGCTGGCCCTGGGCGAAGCGTGGATGGACGGCACCATGACCGTCGAGGACGGCACGTTGGGCGACCTGCTGGCCGTGCTGTCGCTCAATCTCGATACGGCGCCGCCACTGCCCTGGGAGGCGATCGGCGATCGCCTGGCGCCGCTGCTGCGCCGCCTGCAGCAATACAACCCGGCGGCGACGGCGCGACGCAACGTGGCGCACCACTACGACCTCTCGGACCGGCTCTACGACCTGTTCCTCGATCGCGACCGGCAGTACTCCTGCGCCTATTTCCGGCGCGCCGACGATACGCTGGAAGCCGCGCAGCACAACAAGATGCGCCACATCGCCGCCAAGCTTGCGATCGAGCCGGGCATGCGCGTGCTCGATATCGGTTCGGGCTGGGGCAGCCTTGCCCTGTATCTGGCGCGCGAATGCGGCGCCGACGTCACCGGCCTGACGCTGTCGCGCGAGCAGCATGCACGCGCCCAGGCCAGGGCCGGGATGGCCGGCGCGTCCGATCGCGTGCGCTTCGCGCTACGCGACTATCGCGAGGAGACCGGCGTCTACGATCGTATCGTGTCGGTCGGCATGTTCGAGCACGTCGGCGTCAACCACTACCCGGCCTTCTTTGACACGCTCAAGCGCCGGCTGGCGTCCGGCGGCGTGGCGCTGCTGCACGCGATCGGCCGCATGGACGGGCCGGGCACCACCAATGCCTGGCTGCGCAAGTACATCTTTCCTGGCGGCTACGCGCCGGCCCTCTCCGAGGTCCTGCCGGTGATCGAGGGCGCCGGCCTGTGGGTGACCGACATCGAAATCCTGCGCCTGCACTACGCCGAAACCCTGCGTCACTGGCACGACCGCTTCCAGCGCCACCGCGCCGAGATCGCCGCGCTCTACGACGAGCGATTCTGCCGGATGTGGGAATTCTACCTCAAGGGTGCCGAGATGGACTTCCGCTATCTGCGCACCATGGTGTTCCAGATCCAGATCACCCGGCAGATCGACGCCCTGCCGCTGGTGCGGGACTACATGCTCGAGTGGGAGCGCGCTCATCCGTAGGTCGGCCGTCCGGTCGCGCCGCACCGACCGCCCAACCTGCATGTATGATCTACGGGCGCTGCGGGCGCCGGCTGGTACAGCCCACCGTGGGACAGTTGATGCCGAAGCCGCGCGCATCGAAGCGGCAGGCCACCACCGCCTCGCCGCGATACGGCTGCCCGTAGCAGGCCGGGTCGGCCTTGCAGGCATCGGCATCCCGGTGCCTGCCGCAGCGATCGCCGGGCTCGGCCGGACACCAGTCCGACGGCGACAACCCGCACGGCCGCGACGATCCGGGTCCCGCGCCGGTACCCTGCGCCAGCACAGGTCCGGCGAGGGCCATCGCAATCATCAGGGCCAAGAGTCCCGCAGTGCGCCGCATCTCGGCCTCCCGTCGAGGGCGGCAGCTAGGTGCGCCGCGGCACGTTGAGGTTGACGGTGACGTTCTTGCGCTGGGTGAAGCTGTCGAGCATGCCTTCCAGCGAGAATTCGCGGCCGATGCCGCTCTGCTTGTAGCCGCCGTAGGAATGGCCCGGTGTCTGGCCCAGCCCCTGGTTGACCTGCACCCAGCCCGACTCGATGGCGTGCGCGGTGCGCAGGCCGGTGCCGATGTCGTGCGTCCAGACATAGGCGGCCAGCCCGTAGTGGCTGTCATTGGCCATGCGGATGACCTCGGCCTCGTCGGTCCAGCGGATCGCCACCAGCACCGGTCCGAAAATCTCCTCGCGCGCCAGGCGCCAGTCGTTGGAGGCGTCGGCGAACACGGTGGGCAGCGCGAAATAGCCTTCGCTCAGCGGCCCGCTGCCGGGCGGCAGGCCGCCGAACACCAGCCGCGCGTCGGCGCGCTTGAGTCCCTCCTCGACGTAGCCGCAAACCTTCTTGAACTGTTTGTCGTTAATGATGGTGCCGATGTCGCTGGCCTCGTCCAGCGGATCGCCGAGCTTGAGCTGCGCCGTCTTGCTTTTCAGCTTGGCGAGGAACGAGTCGAAGATGTCGGCGTGCAGGAACAGCCGCGAGCCGGCGGTGCAGGACTGGCTCTGGCGCGTGAACCGCATGGCGGCGATGATGCCGTCGACCACCCAGTCCTCGTCGGCATCGGGATAGACGATCGACGGGCTCTTGCCGCCCAGCTCCAGCGATACCGGCACGATGCGCTCGGCGGCAGCTCGCATGATGATCTTGCCGACCTCGGTCGAGCCGGTGAACGACAACTTGCGGATCGCCGGATGGTTGGCCAGCGGCCCGCCACATTCCTCGCCCAGCCCGGTCAGCACGTTGAGCACGCCCGGCGGCAGGAACTCCTGGCAGATGTCGGCCATCAGCAGCACGCCCAGCGGCGCGTCCTCGGCCGCCTTCAGCACCAAGGTGTTGCCGGCGCACAGCGCTGGCGCGATTTTCAGCGCCCCCAGCAGAACCGGCGCGTTCCACGGGATGATGGCGCCGACGACGCCCAAGGGCTCGCGCCGCGTGTAGCTCAGCACGTGCTCGCCCAGCGGGATGGTCTCGCCCTTCAGTTCGCCAGCCAGGCCGCCGAAATAGCGGAAGATGTCGGCCGCGCCGCGCGCCTCCGGTCGCGCCTGGGTGCGCAACGCATTGCCGGTCTCCAGGGCGATCAGCCGCGCCATTTCCTCGGCGCGCGCTTCCATCGCCTCGGCGATCTTCAGCAGCAGCTTGCCGCGCTCGCGCGGCACGATGCGGCTCCAGGCGGGAAATGCCTTGCTGGCCGCCGCGACGGCGCGCTCGACGTCGGCGGCCGCGCCGCGCGGCACGTCGGCGATGGGCGCGCGCTTGGCCGGGTTCTCGACGGCGATCCGGGCGCCGGATGCGGCCGGCACCCACTGGCCGTCGATCAGCATGCCCTTGGGCTGCGGTGCCGACATCGATGGACGTAACGACTGGGCAGCGGCGGACATGGCGAGGCTCCCTTGCGAACAGCGTGCGCACCCGGCACCGGTCCGCGGCACGGCATCGCTGGCGATATGATGATGTGGCCGAGAGTGGACCGGCGCCGGCGGCCCGACAAGGCCGCCGGCTGCGACTCAATCGACGCCGCGGACCAAGAATGGACCGGCCCGGAACCGCCGCCCGTCGGCCTCAGTGCTGCCGCGAGCAAGGCTCCGATCGGCGTGCCGCATCGGGCAAGGACAGGCCGCGTTCCGGCTCCGGCGGATCGTCCATCGCCGCGGCGAGCACCAGCCTGACGCCTTGCGCCACGCGCGGCGCCGCATAGCCGCTGTCGCCGCAGAGCTGGCGCACCTCATCGTCGGTCGCCTCGAGGATCTCCGTCCCCAGCCGCTCCAGCAGACGCGACAGGTCGTCGGATGGCCGCCACTTCCTCATGGCGCGCTCCACGCCAGTCCGCAGCGCAGCAGGGCGCGTCGCATGCGCTTGCGCGCCGAATCGTAGTCGCGCTCCGACATGCCATAGAACCGGCGGATTTCATCGGCCGTCAGGCCTTCCGTCAGGCCGGCGATGATCTTCTGCGCCGCTGCGTCGGCTGCGAACAGGCGATGCACCGCCGCCAGCGCCTGCGCGGCGGCCAGCACGCGCTCCGGATCCGGCGGCGCGCCGGCCGCCGCATCGTCGCCGTCCGGCGGCTGGCTCGGCAGGCACCATTGCCTCTCGCGCCGCGCCCGCCGCCAGTGCTCGTCGCAGATGCTGCGCATCACGCCGGACAGGAAGGCGAGCAGCGGCACCTCCGGCGGCCAGCGGCGCGAGCCGTCCAGGGCACGCAAGATCGCTTCGTGGAGGATGTCGCTCCAGCCCAGCCCGCCCGGCAGGCCGCGACTCCACAGGCGCGCCAGCGCCTTCAGCCGCACGAGATCGGCGTCCGACAGGGCGCGCAAGGCGCGGCCGACGGCGGGCGCACCAGCATCGGTGGTCCCGAGATCCAGCGTGACCGCCCGCCGGCGGCTGCGTTCGATGCGTTCCATCTCACATGAGTATGCGCCCGGCGTTGCGGTTCGCGGACACGGCCCGAAAGAAATTTCTCCTGATTGCCCCGATCCCTCCGCGAAGCCTCCGTCGTCCCGACCAAGGCCCGAAGGGCCGCCCCTCGGCTTCGCTCGGGGCAGGCGCGGAGGGACCTCGTTTCGGCACCGACGCCTTTGTTGCGGTGAGAAGGTCCCTCGACTGCGCCGCCCTGCGGGCGGTTCCGCTCGGGACGACGGAGCCTTGGCGGAGGGATCGGGGCATTCGAAATTATTTGTGTCCGCGTCGGGTCTCCCCGGCCGCCTGTCATGCTCGGATGCTGATGCGGGAGGCCCCATGGATCCTGACCTGACCACCCTGCGCCGATGGTTCGCCAACGATCTTCGCTTGCGCACACCCGTCGTGCGCAACCTGTCGATCGTCGATGCCTTCGCGGCGGTACCACGCGAACGCTTTCTCGGCCCGGGTCCGTGGCAAATCCTGTCGTTCAATCGTCCCGACGAACCGTTCACGACGCCGGATGCCAGCCCGCACTGGCTGTACCACGACGCGCTCGTGGCCATCGACGCGGCGCGCGGCCTCAACAATGGCCAGCCCAGCTTCTGGGCGCACAATCTCGACCAGCTCGACCTGCGGCGCGGCGAGCGGGTGCTGCAGGTCGGCGCCGGCACCGGCTACTACACGGCACTGCTGGCCGAGCTCGTCGGCGCCGACGGTCGCGTCGTGGCCGTCGAGCACGACGCCGGCCTGGCGGCCCGCGCCGCCGACAATCTTGCGCCGTGGCGACAGGTCCGGGTCGTGGCCGGCGACGGCCGCACGCAGGACGCCGGCACGGTCGATGCCATCGTCGCTTTCGCCGGCTCGACACATCCCGCGCCCTTATGGCTGGACCGGCTCGCCGAGGGCGGACGGCTGATGATGCCGCTGACGGGCACCGACCGCTGGGGCTTCATGCTGCGCGCGACGCGGCGCGGCGACGCGTTCGACGCCGTGTCGATCGGCGGCGTCGGCATCTTCCCGTGCATCGGCGGGCGCGACGAGGACGCCGCCCTGCGTCTGCAGCAGGCGCTGGACGGCATGCCGGCGCGCCTGCCGCTGCGCCAGATCCCGATCCGCGCGCTGCATCGCGGCTCACCGCCGCCCGATGCCGCGGGTCGCGTGTGGTATGCCGGACCCGACTTCTGGCTGGAACGGTCGTCCGCTACGCCGGCGCCGTGATGCCTGCCAGAACGCGCCGCGCCGCATCGAGGGCGCGCCGGGCTCGATCCAGCGGCGCCATCGGCGCCAGGACCGGTACCTCGAGGCTCACCGCGATGTCGCGCGGCAACGCCCGCATCAGGCCGGGCAGATCGAGGCCGCCGTCGCCGGGAAACAGACGGTCGGCACGCGCCTGACGGATCAGTTCGGCGCGGTTGGACGGCCGTGGCGCCGGCGCGTCGCACAGCTGCATGTAGTGCAGCTGCCGCGGCGCGATGGCGGCAATCTCCGCCATCTGGTTGTCGGCCCGGAAGAAATGGATGGCGTCGATCAGCACGCCGTCATTGGCACCGGCGTCGCCGACGATGCGGCGCGCCGCCGCAACCGTCGGCACGTCCGTCCACGGCATCGGCTCCAGGCAGGCGTTCAACCCGAACCGGCCGGCCGCCTCGCGCAGTCGCGCGAAGCTGTCGCGCAGCCGCGCCTCGTCCGGATCGTTGCCGGCCACCAGCATGTGTTGCGCGCCCAGGCGCGCGGCCGTGGCCATGGCCGGCTCAAAGTCGGCGACGCGCACGTCCGGCGTCAGCCGGAAGATCTCGACGTCGAGCACCTTGAGATCGGAGTCGGCCAGCCGCCGGGCGACCTCGCGCACCATCGGCGTCTCGCCGACGATCGGGTGCCGGACTTCCTCCGGCGTCGCCGGAATCAGGCGCAGGCCGACATGGCTGTAGCCGGCCTGCGCTGCGACCTCGACCTGCTGCGGTGGTGCCAGGTCCAGCACCGTGAGCGCCGCCAGGCCGAAGGCTCTGATGGTGGTCATGCCCGAGATTGCTCCGTCGGCAACGGCCGATCGCCGGGCATCGACTATAAGGCGCGGCGTGTCTTGTCACGACCTCTTGTTTGGTTGCCGCCGGACGGGCGCGATGCCAGTCGCGCTAGTTGATGACCCGCGCGATGAGCGCCATCGGCGACCACGCATCGGCCAGCCGATCGCCGAACTGCCATCCCGCGGTCAGCAGGAACAGTGGCAGGTACACGGCGGCGATGCGCGAGAACCGCCAGACGCGAGGTGACTGCCGCACGATCATGCCGGTGATGACCGCCGGCACGAAGCTGGTCGCCGCGAAGACGCCCAGGGCACTGAGAGTCGACCCCACCGCGAGAACGCCAACGGACACGTGCGGTGCGACGAGCAGCAGCAGCAAGCCGGTCGCCGTGACATAGACGGCGAGAGCGCAGGCAAACGATTTCAGGAAGGGATTGGCGGTCGCCGGCGGCACCAGACCATGCGCATCGGTCAGCCAGGTACCACGCGGCCCCACGGATGGACGACGGATCGACGTGCGGGACGGCACCACGACCTGCCGCAACTCGGGCAGGAAACTCATTGATCCCTCCAGGCGTGAAGATTGCCACTGCGATGCCGGTACCAGCCGGCAGGAGCTGCTGTCTGACATCCCGGCTTGCGGGGCCGGCCGATGTCTCAGCTTCGTGGGGATTAACGCGCAGACCCGCCTCCTTATTCCCATGACCCTGGCGGCCGGCCGCCCCCGAACGGCACGCGGCAATGCCGCCACGCCGGGCAATCCCGCAGCGCAGCCAGCCAAGCGTGCGTTTCCCCTGCCCGGGAACGCACGATGATCCCGCCCTCGCGGCCGTTGCCGGACGGCGAGCAGCCAAACGCGTTGCGTCGCCCCGCTCCTGATGGCGATCCGTCAGAGCGTGCGGCGCATGACGCCGCTGGCGTCAGGCGTCACGCCGGATCGCAAGCCACCCGCCAGCGCCTCGTCCGCCAGCCGCGCGGCCTCGCGCTCGCACGCGTCGTCGGGATCGCCGACATTGACCAGACGTGCAAACGCTTCCGGTGTGACACGCCAGGCCACCACCGTCGCGGCGCGCTGCTGCAGCACGTGGACCAGCTCATGGGCCAGCAGGCGGCGACCTTCAGGTGTCTGCGGCGCGTAGTGGCCGCAGCCGAAGACGATGTCACTGCCCAAGGTCAGGGCGCGCGCCTGCAGCGCGTCGCACAACGATGCGGCCGCCGGACCGACGTGGATGCGCACGTCGGCCAGCGTGGTGCCGAAGCGCGCTTCCATGAAATCGCGGATCTCCGGCTCAAGCGGCGTGCCGCCGCTGCGTTCCAGCCAGCGGCGCAGGAAGATCCGCGGCAGCAGGATGCGGGCGCCGGGCACGATCAACCCGCCGCGTCGAGGCGATGCGGCCGCGCCCAGCTCTGGCCCAGCGCGTGCACTGCGCCGCTGTGGCGCGGTGGCACATAGAGGCAGGTGCCGCTGGCATAGACCAGCAGCGCGCCCTGGTCCTCGGTCGTGATGTCGGCATCGGGATCGATCGAGGCGCCGTAGTGCATCTGCGGCGGCATCGGCGCGTCGCGCCGACCACTGTCGAGATCGAGGAATTTCACGCGACCGTCGTGGCCCGGATGCAGATACGCCTGCTTGCGGCAGGTCACGTGGGCGCGGCCAAACAGGCCTACCCGCCACGGCAACGTCGTGAACCCCTGCTCGGCCAGCGCCTCGATGTGCTTGAGCGCCATGGCGAACAGCGGCGCCTGCAGGCGTTCATCGCCGCAGGCCAACGCCGCCGACGGCGTGGCGTCGCGCAGCCGGCGACGCAGGATGTCGAGCGGACTGGCGCAGACATCGCAGCAGCGCCCTGTCCGCGCCCGGCGAGGCGCCATCAGCACGACGGCCGGTCGCGCGCGATCGGGTCGTGGAGCGGTGAGGCGTGCACTCAGCGGCATGGCGATCTCCCTCCCCTCTGCAGTCAGCATCGACCCGCGGGCCTCACCGTGACCCGGTGGCGGCGCAACAATCGGCGATGTCCTGCGACACCGTCCGGCCGGCAGCGCCAGCGACCTGAAGTCCCAGCACCAGGCCCAGCATGGCGAGATAGGTGACGCCATAGCGGGTTGCCGGCCAGTCGGTCGGCGCGCGCCGCGCCATCACGGCAATGGCCAGCGCCGGCAGCAGGCCGGCTACGACGGCAACGGTGAGCCCGCCGGCCGGTCTGCCGCTCAATGCCCAGCCGGCGTCCGGCGACAGATGCGGCAGCGGCGCGAGCAGAACGGCGCTGGCGGTGGCGTAGCTCAAGGCCGCCCAGGCAAGCGCCCGAGCGACGGGATGAGGCGCCGCCAGGGTCAGCCGTCGCATCGCGGGCAACTCGGATGGAAACGCCATGACCATCCCCTCTGTGAGTATTTGCTCATCTTATATGAGCGAATACTCACTGTCAACGGCTTCCGGATCCGACGGGCGCCCTGGCGGGCACCGCTACGGCGAGATCGATACACCGCTGAGAAAACGGTCGATGGCGCGTGTGGCAAGCGCCCGTGGTCCGAGCACGTTGTCCATGAGCGCAAACTGGATGCGCTGGCCGCAGTGGATGGTCGTGAAGTTCGCGATGGACGCCAGGTCAAGACCGCGACGAAGGACAAGGTGCGCCGCGACGAAGGACAAGGTGCGCCTCGACGAAGGCGAGGCTCCCGATCTCCTTCGCGCCGACGATCGTCCCCTGCACGTCCTGGTCCGGGAACTGCAGCCGCATCGTCTGGAGCAGGTTGTCGAAGAACGCCGTGCGGTAGCCGGCTCGCGTCAGCACCAGCTGCGAAAACGCCCAGCCCGCGACCGCGGGCACCCGACCTCGCTCCGTCGTCGCGCGGCGGCCCTTGCCGATGGTCTCCACAGTGCTCCTCTTCGCGCGCCGGGCGGCGAGAGGCGGACCAAGCGCCTCGCCTTTGCCTGCATCAAAATCCGGGTCGCGAACAACAACCGGCGGTGCCACAGTCGCGACCGGGCGCCCGCCCCGAAGCGCACGAAAGACCGCCATGCCCGACCTCGTTCCCGTCGACCGCGTTGATGTGCAGATCCTGGTCGACAACGTCACCGACAACCTCTCCAGCGTCCCGTCGTTCGTCGAGACCGAGTTCGGGTCGTTGGACCGGCGACGCGCCGGCGCCTGGGTGCTAGGCGGCGGCTGCCTGTGCTGCGCGGCGCACGGGCTGGCCTGCCAGATCACCGTCCATCGCGCCGGCCAGACACGCTCGCTGCTGTTCGACGCCGGACCGGAGGATCGTACCTTCGAACAGAATGCCTCGCGTCTGGGCGCCGATCTCGGCGCCGTCGAGGCCGTGGTGCTCTCGCACGGCCACTGGGACCACGCCGGCGCCATGCCGCGCGCCCTGCAGATGATCCGCGACCGCAACGGCGGCCGCGAGGTGCCGTACTACGCCCACCCCGACATGTTCCGCAGCCGCGCGGCGCGACGCGCCGACGGCTCGATGCGGCTGATGGAAGACGTACCCGCCATTGCCGCCCTGGAGGCTCTGGGCGCGCGGGTGGTGTCGACACCCGAACCCCAGCTCCTGCTCGACGGCGCGGCATGGGTCAGCGGCGAGATCCCGCGGCGCAGCGGCTTTGAACGCGGCTTGCCCGGACAGCATCGCCGCACGCTCGACGGCCGCGGCTGGGAGCCGGACGAGCTGCTGATGGACGAGCGCTTCGTGGCGCTGAACGTCGCCGGCAAGGGGGTGGTGGTGTTCTCGGCCTGCTCGCACGCCGGCGTCATCAACGTGCTGAGCCACGCGCGGGAGAGTTTTCCGGGGACGCGGCTGCACGCCGTGGTCGGCGGACTGCACCTGGCGGGCAGCAACGAGGCCATCATTCCCCAGACCGTCGAGGCGATGCGGAATTTCGATCTGGCCGTGATCGCCGCCGGCCACTGCACCGGCTGGCGCGCCATGATGGCGCTGGGCCAGGCGTTCGGCGATCGCACGCTGGTGCCGCTGTCGGTCGGCAAGCGCTTCTCGTTCTGACCCCTGCCCTGCCGGCAGGTGGCGCCGCGCGATCGGCACAAAAAAAGAGACCTCCCTCCGGAATCCGGAGGAAGGTCGAGGCAGAGTCCCCTCCCAGAGGGATTCTGAACAGCGGTGGTCGAACCTCTAGTCGACCAGGACAGCACCTTTTATCGTGACGCCGTCCGGGATGGACGGCGCGCTGCTCTCGAACGCCGACCTCAGGCCTTTGGCCTTGGTCGTCCGGAGCGGGTTGTCGCTACTCCTTCAGGGTCACCGCAGCGCGGCCCACGTCGATCAGCTTGGTGCCCATGTGGGTGCAGTCGGTCTGGCTGAAGCCCGACGACCCCGCGAATTCGACAGTGAGCCCAACCATCACGACGCAGTTCTTGCCGCCGGCAAACGAGTTGGAGCCGGCATACTTGATGTCCGACTTCGGCAGGTACAGTGCGCCGCTCAGCTTCATGGAGGCGCCGCCGTTGAGGTTGGAGTCGTTGCCCGCGGTGGCGGCGCGGTCCTGGTAGAAGAGAACGCCCTTGTACGGATTGCTTTCCTCGCCCGGCGCGGAGAGCTCGATGTCGCCAGATCCGCCAATCCGGACGCTGCCGACCTGGCCGCTGGTTGCGGTCAGGATGATGGTGACGCCGTCGGTTTCGGCGGCGCAGTTGCCGCACCGGATGCGTCCGCTACCCGTCATGGTGAAGTCACCCCGGTTGAGGATGTACGTCCCCTTGTTCAGGTACAGGGTTCCCGAACCATTCATCTGGATACCGCCGCAATAGACGCCCGGATTGATCGTCACGTTGCTGCCGCTGTTCATCCTGAAATTGTTCGCGTTGCAGGCGCCGACGGCCGGCAGGGCAAGGTTCTGGTAGGGATCCAAGGTCGCGGTCTGATGCGTTAGCATCGCCTCCTCGACGGTGAGACTGCCGCTGACGTTGATCTCGCCGCTGGCAACTAGCGACTTGGCGATCAGGTTTGCGGTGCCGCCGACCTGGATGGAGTCTGTGGTGGTTGCGTTCGATGCGAACCCGCAATTGGGCGCATTGATCGTCATTGTCCCGGGAAGGTTAATCGCCCGGGAGGCGTCATTGCTGAGCGCCAGAACGCACGCGTCGGTCACGTTGACGGAAGCCACAGCCCGCGCGGACATGGAGACGGACGACCGGTCAAAGTACCTGGCGAAAAACGAGTCGACCTTGCGCTCGACGATGATCTCGATCGCGGCCGTGTTGCCCGCCATCGGCCCCGACGTCGGCGGCGAATTGAACGTAAACCTGTTTGGCGAGACGTTGACGAAGCCGTTGCGGATGGCGTCGTTGAGAGCAACCGCGCGCAGCTGGTCGGTCGACGAGACGCCGGCGCTCAAGGCGCGCGCCGCACCGAGTGCCGCGGTGTCGGCTTGCTGCTGGGTCTGGCGCTTGGCCGTGTACCAGTAGCCGATATCGATGGCCATCGCCAGGCCGCCCATGATGACGGGCAGTGCCAGGGTGGTGAGGATCACGGCGCCACCATGGGTGTTGCCGATGAACCCGCCGGTCTTGCTGGCCGCCTGCGGCTTGGACGAGCGGAAAATGCCGGCTGCGTTGCGGCGAGTCCGGTTGACCAGACGATTCAATTTCTTGGGAAGATGAAAAACAGTCACGATTCTACCCTTTCGATTTCGAGCCAGCCCGGCAGCACATCAGCCATCAGCTGCTGCTCCGCGACATGGTCGCGCGGTGCGGGCCGCTTCAAGACAGTCCCATCTCCTGCGGACGCAGGATCATTGTTCTATTTGCGGAGGATCTGTCCGTCGGACAGAGGTCGTTGCTTGCCTACCGCGGACGTCATGACTGACGTCCGCCCGGCAGGAACTGCGGATGCTCCTTGAACGAGCACCGACGGAATTGGCGAGCCTTGGGCCTGACGGAGAGTCAGGTCGGACAGGCGGACGGGCCGCTATTCGACCAGGATCGGGCTGGGCGTCGTGACGCCGCCCAGGGCCGACTGCGCGATGCTCTCGAACGCCGACTTCAGGCCTTCGACCGTCGTCGTGGAGAACCGGGTGTCGACGCTGCTGGAGCAGCCCTTCCACAGGTTGACGGCGGTCGAGTTCGACGTGTCCAGACCGTAGGCGACGGTGTAGACCGTGATGCCGGCCGCCTTCATGTTGGTGCACAGCTGCTGCGCCTGGACCGACGAGTTGCCGTTGGCCGTCTCGTAGTAGCTGTTCATGTCGAAGTCCGACAGCAGCACCGCCACCTTCGCCGTCTGGGTGGTGTCATAGGCGTTGGGCGCCTTGCTGCCACTGAAGATGCCCGACCACTTGGGCGACAGCGCGTACCACGTCCAGGCGACGCCGATGTGGCCGGCGGTCGTGCCGTTGGCCGTGAAGGCGTTGATGGTGTTCTTCATGGCCGTCTTGTCGGTCGACAGCGGGTTCATCAGCGAGCTCGACGGCACGTTCGAAGTCAGGTTCTTCACGTACGACGAGTAGGCACCCTGGGCGTAGGCCTTCTTGGTCTTGAAGTCGCCCAGCCACTTGTTGGCGGCCGGCGCATCGTCGGTGAAGGCCGACGTACCGGTGCGCTCCACGACGCTGCTCCAGCTGCCGCTCAGCGCCTTGTTGGTGACCTGGGTGAAATAGGTGCTGCCGACGTTGACGGCCGAGGAGTACGGCACGACGGCGACGCGCGAGGTGTACGACGTCTGTACCGGTTGCACGATGATGTCGATCAGCGACTTTGCGGCATCCTGCATGCCCTGCAGCTTGGTGACGCCGGCGACCTCGGTGCTGCCGGCCATCGAGGCGCTGACGTCGAGCATCATGGCGACTTCGATGTTCTTGCCCAGCACGGTCGATTGATAGCTCACCGAACGCGCCGACAGGTTCTTGCCTTCGCTGAGGAAGTAGGCGCTGAAGAACAGCGGCAGCCGGTTGGTGACGACCACTTCGACGGCGTTGGTGTTGCCGGCATAGGCGCCCGAGGTCGGCGGCGAGTTGACGGTGAACGTGGTGTTGACGCTGGCGACGTAGCCATTGCGCACCGCGTCGTTCAGCGCCACCGACGAGGCCGTCGACACGCTGGCGCCACTGGCCAGGGCACGCATCGCGCCGAGCGCGGCCGTGTCGGCCACCTGCTGCAGCTTGCGCTTCTCCAGGTACCACATGCCGGTATCAATGCTCATCGCCAGTCCGCCGAGGATGACGGGGACGGACATGCTGATCATGATCGTGGAGCCACCGCGATCGTTGCGGCCGAACTTGACGAGGTTACGACGAACGTTCTGGAGGAGATTCGAGATGGACATGGGAGGAGCCTCTTGAGACAGCGGCCCAAGCTCCGTAACACCATTCACAAAGGACTCACGGATAATAGCCGTGAGCCGGGCGTATAATCCGAAAGCAAGGGCAGCAGCGTGAATTCCCACTCGGACTAGAGCAGGGAAAATCTCTCTTACTATAAATGGACTAAGCTTATTTATTAATGAAACTACTCAATTGATATTTTCGTCCGGCGTCAACAGCGACCATACGTGTTGACGAATAATTCACGTCAAGCCGGCCATGCGAACCCGTCAAACCACCGCGTCGAATCAATGCATTTTCACATGCGTGCAAGATTCACAAACGAAGGGGTTCGCCTTCACGTTGGCGCGGATGGATCGACACATGTCGACGTGAGCTGACGCCGCGACGGTGCAGCCGCGTGTCGCACCGCCGTGTCGCGGCTATGCACTCATAGGCCAACGTTCACCTGTCGACAGTGGCCATGCTCCACTCATTGTGACCGGCGTTGCGGACTCGCGCGACGCTCTCGGTCGGCGGTCCTGCGGGAGACGCTCCCCTCGCCGCCTCGCGTGACGCGGACCCGTCGACGCCAGCACCTGCGCGCGCGCCTTCGAGGACGGCGAACGACCGTTGCGGCCTCGATGTTTCTTGCGATCAGCGACGGCTGACGGCCGCACGCCGCGCGCCAGCCCGTTGAACGCATCGGCGCCGGTCTTTGACACGCCATGCGCCGTCAGGCTCCGGAACGCCGTCACGCACCGGACAGGATCGCCGGCCACGGCGACACCAATCGGATTGGCGCCACACCAAGCGCTGGACTATAAGATCGCGGGTGTCCTTACGACGCTCCGCATCGCGTGCCATTCCATGAACCACAAGCTTCGAGACCTGTTTTTCGCGCACGACGGCAAGCGTGCCGACAAATGGGAGCAGTACATCGGCATGTACGAATCGGAGCTGGCGTCCTTCGTCGCGCGCGCCACGCCGGTGCGGCTGCTGGAGATCGGGGTTCAGAATGGCGGCTCGCTGGAGCTGTGGTCGAAATACTTGCCGCCCGGATCGGTAGTCCGCGGAATCGACATCGATTCGCGGGTCGGCGAGCTCGGCTTTGACGGCGGTGGCATCTCGGTCGCCGTCGCCGATGCGACGGACGTGGCGCGGCTCGAGGAGATCCTGGGCAACGAGTCGTTCGACATCATCATCGACGACGGCTCGCATGTCTCGAGCCATATCATCGAGTCGTTCCGGATCCTGTTTCGCCGACTGCGCCCCGGCGGCAAGTACATCATCGAGGACCTGCACTGCAGTTATCGCGCCTCGTACGAGGGCGGCTATCAGGCCGCGCAAGCGTCGATCGAGTGGCTCAAACGCCTCGTCGACGTCCTGAACGCCGACCACATCGCCGAGACCGACAGCGTGCCGGCGGGCGACCGGGACCTTATCGCCAGCTACAGGACATCGCTGGCACGGCTGAGCTTCTACGACTCCGTCGCGGTCATCGAGAAACTGTCGGTCGAAAAAACCCGCCCCTATCGTCGCGCCCAGAGCGGCCAGCACGCCGCCATCATGACCGACGAACAGTGGCTCGCGATCCAGCCGATCGGCGAATTCGAACCAATGCTGTTCGGGCATGCCGCCGCCCGCCAGCTCGAGCCGAAGCTCGTGGCCACCGCCGAGCGGATGCAGGCGCGCGCCCAGCAGACCGAGCGGGAGCTGGTCGAGGCCCAGGCCAAGAACGACGAACTGCGGGGGATTCTGGACGCCTGCAAGTCGGCGCATGAGCAGGAACTGCACACGGCCCTGGCCGAGCAGGAAGCCGCCCACAAGGACGATCTGGGATCGGTTCTGGGCGCGCTCGTCGGCGCCCGAAAGGTCGTGCGGACAGGCATCAAGATCGCGGCACGACAGCTGCGCCGGTCGTTGCCGCCGGTCAACCGCTTGGTGGACAGTATCGAGGGTGCGCGGCTGCGCCGACGCGAGGCGCGTCTCTGCCGGCCGGTCTTCGACAGCGCCTGGTATCTCAGGAAAAACCCGGACGTCGCGGCGGCCGGCACCGACCCGCTCGTCCACTATATGACGATCGGCTGGATCGAGGGCCGCGATCCCAATCCGCTTTTCGACACCTCCTGGTACCTGGAACAGAATCCCGACATCGCCGCGGCCAAGGTCAATCCCCTGGTCCACTACATCAATTTCGGTGGCGCCGAGGGGCGCGACCCCAGCCCTTTCTTCGATACGTCGTGGTACCTGCTGCGGTACCCCGATGTGGAAGCGGTCGGCATCAATCCGATGGTGCACTATTTCAAGCACGGCATCGGCGAGGGCCGCACGCCGCACGAGCTCTTCGGCACGGAATGGTACGCGCAGAACAATCCGGACGTGGCGGCGATCGACGCCGGTTCGCCGATGCAGCCGCGCGCCGCAAAAGGGCCGACAGAGAGCGGGTCGCCCGATCCCAACCTCACCTATACCGGGCAGGTCTTCAAGGAGCAGCAGCGGTTCGCGGTGGAGGAGCCCGAACTTCGGCAGCATGTCGAGGCGATGCTGTACCGGCCGACCTTCGCCGTCGTTGTCGCGGGCGCGCCTGGCGCGGCGCGCGAACGGACCCTGGCCTCGCTCAACCGCCAAGTCTATCCGGGCTGGAAACTACACGAGCCCACCGGCAGCCCGTTCTCCATAGCCGCGGCTGCCGGCTCCGAAGATACCTTTGTCGTGTGGCTGGCTGCCGGCGATGAACTCAGCCCTGTGGCACTGTACGCTTTCGCCAGTGCGCTGAACGCGGATCCGGCCATCGACGTCGCCTATGCCGACGAGGATCGGCTCGCGCCCGACGGCTGCCGCAGCAGCCCCTTCTACAAGCCGGCATGGAGCCCGGACTATCTGGAGAGTTACAACTACATCGGCCATGCCGCGTGCTTCAGAAGCAGCCTCGCCGCGGCCCACGCCGCCGGCGCCGCGAGCATCTACGACGTCGTTCTGCGCGTCACCGAACACACAACGCGCGTGCACCATGTTGCCGGGGTCCTCTATCACCGCTGCCTGGACAACGCGTCGGCCGATCCATTGGGATCAAATGTCGCCGGTGTCGCCGCGCTGGCCGGCCGACTGCAGCGCACCGGCCGGGTTGGCACCGTCACTCCGATGGCGGCGGCTGCAGATTGCTTCGACGTCAAGGTCGACCTGACGACGAGACCCCTTGTCTCCGTCGTCATCCCCACGGCAGGCAAGGTCGTGAGCATCGACGGCCGGCGTCTCGACCTGCTGGCCAATTGCCTGGAAAGCATCGCGGGGAAGTCGACCTATGACCGGCTCGAATTCATCATCGTGGACAACGGCGATCTCGGCCCGGAGCGCACCGACTGGCTGCACCAGCGCGGCTGCAAGACGATCACGTTCACCGAGACGCGCTTCAACATCGCCAAGAAGCTGAATCTCGGTGCCACGATCGCAACCGGAGACATCCTGCTGCTGCTCAACGACGACATCGAACCGGTCAGCGCCGACTGGATCGAGCGGCTGCTGCAGGAATTCGAGAAGCCGCATGTCGGGGTGGCGGGCGCCAAGCTGCTGTACCCCGACACGATGATTCAGCATGCCGGCGTGGTGACCGCGAGAGGAATGCCCGATCACGTCCGGCGCTTCCGCCCGCGCGACGATGTCGGCTACTTCTTCAGCACATGCGCGGTCAGGAATTTCTCCGCCGTGACGGGCGCCTGCATGATGACCCGCGCCGACCTTTACCGCCGGGTGGGTGGCTACAGCGAGTCCCTGGCGATCAGCTACAACGACGTCGACTACTGCCTCAAGGCGCGCGAGGCAGGCTATACCGTCGTCTATGCACCGGGCGCCGAGTTGACCCACTTCGAATCCCAGTCCCGCAAGGCCGTGCTGGACAAGTCGGAGCACGAGTACTTCCAGAAGCGATGGGCGCCGATGGTGACGTCCGATCCTTTCTACAACGAACACTGTCTCGGGGTGCTGCCGGCCACGTTCGAGATCAAGTACACGACGAGGCGGATATGACGAAGCTGAGCTACGCGCCCAGTACCGGCAAGGCCGTGGCGGTTCTGTACCTGGCCCGCGGCGCCGATGCCGACCACGTCGCCAGTTTTCGCCGCTTCATCCGCTCCTATCGCACCGTACCGGCCGGCGCGGAACACAAGCTCTTCGTGATTTTCAAGGGGTTTACCGACGACCGCCACCTGCGCTCGTGCCATGATCTGTTCGCCGACCTCGACTACGTCGCCCTGCATACGGCCGATGACTCCTTCGACATCGGCGCCTATGCCGAAGCGATCCGGCAAGTCCCTTTCGACAAGATCTGCTGCCTGAACACCAACAGCGTGGTCGTGGCGGAAGGCTGGCTCGGCAAGCTGGCGGTCAATCTCGATCAGCCCGACGTCGGCATTGTCGGCGCAACCGGGTCGTTCGAGAGCCTGCGTCTCATGGATGCGCGGTTTCCGCATTTCCCGAATCCGCATATCCGGTCAAACGCCTTCATGATGGCCCGCGAGGTCATGTTGCCGATCTTTTCCGCCTTCCAGATCCACGAGAAAAAGGACGCCTTCCTTGCCGAAAGTGGCGAGGCCTCGATTTCCCAGCAGATCTTCGCCAAGGGGCTCGCCGGCAAGATTGTCGGCCGGGACGGACGCGGCTACGGCACCCAGTGGTGGCCGATCAGCCAGACCTTTCGCCAGGGCACGCAAGGCAATCTGCTGGTGTCGGACAACGTCACGCGGATCTACGAAAGGCTTCCGTGGTCGGCCAAGGCGGAAATCAGCTATCGAACGTGGGGTGGCTACCTGCAGCGCGAATACGCCGCCGGCAGCATGCCCAGCGCGGTCGCGCCGCAGCCTCAGGCCCGATGATCCTCGACAGAGGCCCAGGTCAGCGCGACGATGCTCCACAAGATGAACAGCGCCAGCGGGATCAGGAAGGCATTGGCGGTGCGGCGCGGAAACGTCGAATCCTCCGGCATTGCCGGCGGCACGAACACCGTCAGGTAGACGGTCTGCCGCTCGGCCGTCATGCGCGCCCGCTCAAGCCCGTCCTGCGCCATTGTATAGAGCCGCTCGGCGAACTGGCGCTGGACCTCCAGCTCCTCGAAGCGGGCGAGCGATGCCGCGACATTGCGTTCGTCCGTCGAACTGCCCGTCAACCGCGCTTTCAGCTTGGTGATCTGCAACTCGACGACCTCGATCCGGCTCGAGAGATTCTGCACCGTCGGCGCGTTCTTGGTCATCGACCGCGAGACGACGAACAGATCGCTTTCCAGCCGGATCTTGTCCGCCATGAGCTGCATCAGCAGCTTGGCTGTCTCGTCGGCCGTCTTGACCGGGTCGATCAGCCCCTGCTCGTCACGGTACTTCCGCAGTTCAAGCAGCGCCGCGCGCACGCGTGCGTCCGCCCGCTTGACCTCCTGCTCGGCGAATTGCATGGCATCGCGCCGGGCGCGCTCGGATATCTCATTGACCAGCTTCTCGCTCAGCTGCACGACCTGCTGCGCCAGCGCCAGGGCGTCATCGCGCCGAAACGCCCGGATCCTGATCGTGACGATGCCGGACGGACCGTCGACATAGGTCCTGACCATCGACTTCCAGTAGTCGACAAGCTCCTCGGCCGTCGCGTCGCGCTCCAGTCGAGACCAGAAGTCGGCTTCGGGGCGGCGATAGATCGTGCGGAGATCCATCGTCTTGCCCAGGTCGTCGACCATGGCCCGGCTGCGGATATAGTCGGTGACGATGTAGGCGCTCGGCGTCGCGAGGGATAGCGACATCGCCGACGATCCGGATTTCTGCGACGATCCGCCGGACGGGCCGTTGGGCGAGTCCAGCGAAGACTCCTGCTCCGCCGAGCGGACGACCGCGCGCGTCTCGGCGACAAACTGGTCCGTCGCGACGAACAGCATGTAGACGTCGCCGAGGATCGCCGGAATGACGACGCAGGCGATGAAACTCAGCAGAACCGGCGACCATCGGCGCGGTGCCGCCGGCACGACCAGCGGCTCCGCCGGCGCATCGGGCGCTTCGCGGCGCGCCACCGCCTGCCGCAGCACGCGCCCCAGACGTCCGAGCATCCCGAAACGTGGCCCGACGTCGGTGGCCAGGCGCGCGCCGCGCTCCGGAATTCTCGTCGGTCTGATATTGCCGTCCATGGGAATTCGTGGGCTTTCCCGGCCTGGTGACTCGCGCTGCCCGCCGCTTGTGGATCACAACGTCCGTTGGTGGGCGGCTTCAATCTCATTATATACTTCCAGATCGCGCTCGATAAGCCTGCGCACCGCGCCGATCTCCCGCAGCATGCTGCCCAGCTCGACAACGGCCTCCGGTTCGGAAACGGCCGGCAACGTGGCAGGGTCGACGTTCGCCAGGGCCGCCAGCGACTCGAGGAACAGGTCGCCCCTCTCCCGCACGCCAACGAGCGCGAAGCCGGAAAGGATATGAAGCGCGGTGGCGACGTTGTCGTCGCCGCCCATGTCGTCCGGCGAGCGCGTCGTCAGGCTGCGGACAAGCGGATCGGAAAACGTCGCCGCATCGGCCCGCGACATGCCCCGGAAGGCCCGTCGCAGCTGGCGCTCGTCCGCCAGATCGAGCGTTGACGCAAATTCGATACCCGCCTCGTAGATCGTGGTGTCGCGGGTATCCAGCAAGCTGGTATCGCCGCGACCCGCCTGCCACAGCACGAGGAGGCGTTCGGCCAGTTCATCGTAGGGGTTGCGCAGCAGGCAGACCGGCTGGAAATGGCGGGCCTCGATGAAGAACTCGTATGTCTTGTACAGCAGCCGGCCGCTGGCGAAGATCGAGGCGGCATTTTCCAGCTGCAGTATTTGCGCCGTCGTTTCGTAGCCCAGATCTTCCATCGCCCGGTAGAAATACTGGAACGACGGCTCCAGGGCTTCGTCGAGCTGGCGCAATGGCACCAGATGCGTCTCAAGGCGCAGAATCTTGGCCTGAACGACGGTATCCGGCGCGCGACGGCGATAGAGCCTCAAACCGGTTTCGGGCTCGTGGATCTCGAGGTCCTTTATCCCCGGCAATCCCGGTACCACGCTTTCGTCGATGGTGTAGGCGCACTTGCCGGTGGCGTGACGGCCCACGGCCACGAGCGACGGGACGACCTCATTGGCCTCGAAGAGAATCGGCGCCCCCCGTCCGTGAACGATGCGGACGACGGAAGGGCCGGAAAAGGAATCCGGAACATAGTAGCCGCTGATGCGATCGCCAACGTCGGACGTCATGTTGAAGAACACGTTGTCGCTACCCTCGCTCAGCCCGGCCGCAACATCGCCGCAGCCGGCTCCTGACCCCTCCGTTGCGTCGCGCGGTCGCCCCGTCATCCACCGCCGGCAAGGTCTAGCAGATATTGGCCATAGCCGGAATTGCCATAGGCCCGGCCCAAGGCGCGCAGTCGATCGGCGTCGATCAGTCCGCGCCGCCAGGCGACCTCCTCGATGCAGCCGATCCGGGTTCCCTGCCGGTGCTCGAACACCTGCACGAACTGCGCCGCCTCGAGCAGCGAATCGCAGGTGCCGGTGTCGAGCCAGGCGAAGCCGCGCCCCATGATCTCGACATGCAGGTCGCCCGCCTCGATGTAGGCGCGGTTGACATCGGTGATCTCAATCTCGCCCCGCGCCGACGGTTTGAGGGCCGCCGCAATCTCGACCACCCTGTTGTCGTAGAAGTACAGCCCCGTCACGGCGTAGTTCGATTTCGGCCGCGACGGCTTCTCCTCGATCGACAGCGCCCGGCCATCTTCGGCCAGCTCGACCACGCCATAGCGCGCCGGATCGGCGACGCGATAGGCGAAGACCGTCGCGCCCTTCCGGCGCGCCGCCGCCCGCTGCATCATGTCCGTCAGGCCATCGCCGTAGAACAGATTGTCGCCCAGGATCAGCGCCACATCAGATTGACCGACAAAATCGCGCCCGACGATGAAGGCGTCCGCCAGCCCGCGCGGCGCGTCCTGGACGGCGTAAGAGAGCGACAGGCCGAGCTGCGCGCCGTCACCCAGCAGGCTGCTGAACAGCGGCCGGTCGCGCGGCGTGGTGATCACCAGGATGTCGGTGATGTCCGCCAGCATCAGGGTCGACAGCGGATAGTAGATCATCGGCTTGTCGTAGACCGGCAGCAGCTGCTTGGAGAGCACGCTCGTGATCGGCGCCAGTCGGGATCCGGATCCGCCGGCCAAGATGATGCCCTTCATTCACGCTCCTTGTGCCGCCCCTGCCAGAAGTGTCGCCACCACCTCGGCCGTGCGCTCGCGCCAGGGGCGCGCTGTCACCCCGAATGTCGCCGCAAATCGGGCACTGTCGAGGCACGAATTGGCCGGCCGGCGCGCCCGCGTCGGATAGTCCGCCGTGGAGATCGCCGCCACGGCGGGGGTGCGTCCGGTAAAACGGCTCTGCACGGTCACGATTTCGCAGGCGAAGTCGTACCAGCTGGCTGTCCCCTGCCCGGCAAAGTGATAGGTGCCCCACGCCGCCGTTCCGGCCTCGGCGCGGGCCGCGACCGCGAGGATCGCGTCGGCAAGATCGGCCGTTGCCGTCGGGTTGCCGCGCTGGTCGGCGACCACGCCCCAGCTCTCCTTCTGCCGTGCCAGGTTGAGCATGGTTTTCAGGAAATTGCTGCCGTACACGCCATAAACCCAGGCCGTGCGCAGGATCACGTGCCGGTCCAGCCGCGAGCGCACGGCGCGTTCGCCCGCCTCCTTGGTGCGGCCGTAGACGCCCAGGGGTGCCACCGGATCGCTCTCGA